>NZ_JBSFTP010000018.1:0-98409 GCF_053591315.1 Streptomyces sp. NPDC003042 | reverse complement strand
GGACGGCTCGCTGCCCGGTACATGCAGGTGTTCAAGATGCTGATCATGGAGGACCTGAAGGCGAAGCTCGGCAAGTGAGGGCTGACAGCCCCGTAGCTGCTCCCGACACGGCAGACGCCGGAGAGGCCCACGGCCTCTCCGGCGTCTGCCGTGTCGAGCGGCACGAAGGGCACAGCGCCGGCGTGCCCAGGCCGCCCCGTTCCTTTGGCGCGTGGCCGACGCCGTGACCGGCTGCCGCCCCGTGCCGGCGAGCAGCTCATCGCGAACAGCGCGCAGCGGATCGGCAGCGGCCAGGTGCGGATCACCGTGGTCAACGACTCCATCCGGGTCCCGTTGGCATCGACGACTACGTACTCCAGGACGACCTTGGTCGCGTCGCCGTCCTCATACGGCTCGTTCGCGCGGCAGCGCACCGGCTCCTGTCAAGACACGAATTCTCGAGACATGACGTGCGGTCTTTCGATCATGCCTAGTGGACCCAGTACCTCGTTCGGACAGCGTGAGGCTGACCGTCGACCGGAAATCGTCCTTGCGCTGGAACCGCCGCACAACGACATGGGAGAGACGAGTAACGATGACTTCTGAAAACAGCAGGAGGGGATGCAAGCGGGAAATGACCAGAGGCTACGTGTGTCCGCTCCGGGAGAGGTGCGGATCCCGTACGTCGACCCTTGGGGAGATCAAGCGCTGGGCGGCCGCCGATCAGGTACCGCTGGAATCCGACGGTATCTCCCTCGCCCGGTCCGTCACGGAACACGTGCGGCGGACAGGGAAGCATTTCCTGCCGGAGCGAATGCTGGTCCAGTTGAGTGACATCCGGCACCGGCATGCCACGGACCGCCAGTTCCTCAACGCCTTTCTCGACTGCATGCTCGACAAACACGAGGGGCGTTTCTGGAATCGCTCCTACCTCATGCTTCCGGTCCTGGAGCTTCTCACGAACGAACGGCATTCCGAGTTGAGTGCGGACCGGATGTCCATCCTGCTCATGTCCGACGTCGTTCGTTTCGAGATCGAGGCGGCAGGCGGGTCGCGCGAGGGGCCCGTTTTTCGGGGCCGGCCGGATTCAGCGACGCTGGGCATGCGGTTGCGGCATGCCCTGCGGTTCGTGACGGAGGCCGGCGACTTGCCGTCAAGGAGGGCGTCCACACCCCAGTCCCGCTTGGAGGACCTCGTCGATCACCTGCCCCGGCCCCCGGCGACGGATGCCCTGCGGTGGTTCGACGTCACCGTCCAGCCTGTCTACGTACTGCATGACGAGTACTTTTTCATCCGGGTCCTCCAGACCCACGAAATGCTCTTCACCGCGATAGCCGCAGACATGAAGGCTGCCATCGGGGCAATACGGGCAGGGGACCTGGGGGAAGGTGTGGAACGAATAGACCACGCGGTGGCAATGTTCGAGCGCGCCGGTGCACTGTTTCGCACAGTCGCCACGATGCGGGCGGAGCATTTCTCCGCTTTCCGGCAGTACACCCAAGGTGCCAGCGCCATTCAGTCCGAGCAGTACAAGCGGTTCGAGAGTCTGTGCGGTGTTCCGCCCGCCTCACGCTTGCGCTCGGCCGCCTTCACGAGTGTGCCCGCCGTACGGGCCGAGGCGGAAGACGCCGGCCATGACACCGTTACCCGGGCATATCTCGATCTCCGCGGCGAGGGAGGCTTCGGCCCGGCGGAGTGGACTCGCCTCGACGCGGCGCTCAGCCGGTTGGAAAGGCGGCACCAGCGGTGGAAGTCGGCCCATCGCGGCCTTGCCGCGCGCATGCTCGGCGATGCGCACGGTTCGGGGTATACCGATGGCGTTCCGTACCTGACGGAATGCCTGGGGAACCGGCTGTTCTGGCAGCTGGGCACGAGCCTCTGAGCCGTGCCCCGTCGCGGAGCGTGCACGTCGCCTCCGCCCATCAGCAGCGGGTGGCTGACGTGAGGGAGGAGCCGGGAGCCAACGAACTCCCTGCCCGGTACCACGGCTTGGGCCCGGGCCAGGACGCTCGCCGGATCCGGACGGCCGGGATCGTACTGACCCCGGCCAGGCTCGCCGCGCCCGCTCGTACGCCGTGACGCGGCGGGTCGATTCCCGGCCCGGCCCGGGGAACGGAGACCCGGATCACGCAGATCCGATCACGACGAGCTGACCGCGGTGCCTCCGGATTCTCCGCTTCTCCCGCTCCTCCGCTCCTGCGTCCTCGCATCGCGGAAGTGGACCCCTGTCCCGTGTCAAGTCCCGAAAACTCGCGACATGACCGTGAATGCGGGTCAGGGCTTACTCAAGACGTGGGGTCACGCACAGCAGGTGGTCCCATCCGCGTCAGCTCGTGAGGAGACGGGGCCGCCCCGCCCGCCTCTTCACCTTTTTTCACGGGAGCCAAATTTCCATGATTCACGCCTCCAGGCCGTGGAGGCCATAATGGCTAGAAGGAGCGAACGTATGCGAACAATCATCATTTTCCCGATGCCCTACGTCGGGGGGAGAGTGTCGTGAGTTCCCTGCCTCCTCCGTCCGAGCGCCCCACCGGCCCCCCATCCGGTCCGCTGTCCGGTCGGTCGACGAATGAGCAGCCCCCGCCGACGGGGCCTCCGCCACCAGTGGGGCCACCGCCGCCGCCGTCATGGCCTCCTCCGCCCCCCGAGGGGCCTCCTGGTCCGCCGGCCGACAGCGGCGAGCCGGGCGAGCCGGGTCGGCGCCGCGAAGCGTCGGCTCATGGGTGGCGGTCGCGCAGAACCGTACTGAGTGCGAGCACCGCCGTGGTCATGGCGACGGCGGTGGTCCTCGCCTTCACCGTCATGGGCGGGAACCAGGCAGCCGGCGGAGAGGTCTTCCTCCAGGCCGCCTCGGCGGCCGGCCCCGATCCGTTCACGCCCTCGACGGCCACGGAGACCGAGTACGCCGAGGTCACGCCCGTAACCCCTGGTAAGTCGAAAGGGGGCGGCACGAGTGGCACGCGCACCCTCGCGGTCAACGGTGCGTACCCGGGGCTTTACGGGGGCACGCGGAACGTCGCGAGCTGCGACGTCGAGAAGCAGATCAAGTTCCTTACGCAGCACACGAACAAGGGCAAGGCCTTCGCCGACCCCCTGGGTATCAAGCAGCCCGACATCCCCTCCTACCTGCGGTCGCTGACGCCCGTTCACCTGGGCTGGGACACCCGGGTCACCAATTACGGGTACAAGAACGCCGCGCCCACCAGCAACCAGGCGGTCCTGCAGGCCGGCACGGCCGTCCTGGTCGACGACCGCGGCGTACCTCGCGTCCGCTGCGTTTGCGGCAACCCCCTGGCCCCGCCGGTCGCCGTCACCGGCAAGCAGACGTACAGCGGCAAGAAGTGGTCGTCGTTCCAGTCGACCGACATCGTCGCGGTCAAACCTGCCGAGGAGCCGGTGAAGAGCGTCACGATGTTCGACAAGGACCGCAAGGGATGGTACGAGCGCCCGAGCGGAGACGTGCAGGGCAAGTACGACCACGAGGTCCCTCCCCCGCAGGGCCAGAAGCCCGACTCGCCGTACCCGGTCCTGCCGCCGCCCCATCAGGGACCAGTGGAGAAGCCCCCGGACAAGGACAAGGGCAAGGAACACGACGAGGACAGGGACAAGGGCAAGGACCCGGGCCAGGCTCCCGGTAAGGACCCGGGCAAGGACCCGGGCCAGGCTCCTGGTAAGGACCCGGGGAAGGATCCCGGAACTGATCCGGGGAAGGACAAGGACCCCGGGAAGGATCCCGGTAAGGACCCGGGCCAGGCTCCTGGTAAGGATCCGGAGAAGGAACCCGGTAAGGACCCGGGGAAGGATCCCGGAACTGATCCGGGGAAGGACAAGGACCCTGGGAAGGAACCCGGTAAGGACCCTGGGAAGGAACCCGGTAAGGACCCGGGGAAGGATCCCGGAACCGATCCGGGGAAGGACAAGGACCCTGGGAAGGATCCCGGTAAGGACCCGGGCCAGGACCCGGGGAAGGATCCCGGAACCGATCCGGGGAAGGACAAGGACCCGGGCCAGGCCCCTGGTAAGGACCCAGGGAAGGAACCCGGTAAGGATCCTTACCAGGAACCCGGTAAGGCTCCGGGTAAGGATCCGGGCCAGGCTCCTGGTAGGGAACCGGGCCAGGTCCCCGATAAGGATCCGGGCCAGGCTCCGGGAACTGATCCGGGGAAGGATCCCGGTCAGGGCGTCGGTAAGGAGCCTGGTAAGGCTCCCGATAAGGCTCCGGGCCAGGCTCCCGATAAGGCTCCGGGCCAGGCTCCCGGTAAGGACCCGGGCCAGGTTCCCGACAAGGATCCGGGCCAGGCTCCGGGAACTGATCCGGGCCAGGCTCCGGGAAAGGACCCTGGTCAGGGCGTCGGTCAGGACCCCGGTAACGATCCGGGCCAGGCCCCCGGAACTGATCCGGGCCAGGCCCCGGGGAAGCACCCCGGTCAGGGCGTCGGTCAGGACCCGGGACAGGGCCCCGGAACGGATCCGGGTAAGAGGAGCAGTCCGGATGATCCTGCGGTCCCGGCGCCTGGGTATGACGCTCCGGCCCCGCCACCTCGGAATGATGGCCCGGCCCCTCCGCCTGAGGGTGGTTCCTCGCCGGAGTACTGAGGTCACGGAACGTCGGGCCGGTTTGGGAAGACGCTCGGCTGGGTTTCCGGCCGAGCGTCGTTTTGAGTGGCCGACCGTTGAGGCCTTTAGCCACGGCTAGATCCTCATGCTGAGGAGTGCGCCGACAAGGCCTTCGTGCGTCAGGGCGTGCGCGCGGGCCTCGGTGGGGTCCCGGAGGCGGTTGCGTCGGCCGGCGCCGGCACCAACCGTGCGACACGCTCTGCCTCGGCGTGCGCGTAACGACCGAGTTCCCCTGCCCCGCGGCACGATATCGAGACCGATCGCCCCCGATCTGAAGGGGTAACCCGCATGGCTCCGCTCACCACCTGGCAGACAGCGCTGACCGCGACGCACGCGCCCCCGGCGGTCGTCCTGATCCGCCTCTACGTCGGCGCGGTCTTCCTCTTCGAGGGCATCCAGAAGTTCCTCTATCCCGATGAGCTCGGGACCGGCCGGTTCGACACGGCCGGCATCCCCGCCCCGCAACTGCTGGCGCCCCTCGACGGGCTCTTCGAGATCGTCTGCGGCGCGCTGATCCTGGCCGGGCTGCTCACCCGGCTTGCCGCTCTCCCCATGATCGTCAACATGCTCGGCGCCCTGTTGATCACCAAGCTGCCCATTCTGTGGGCCGACGCCCCGTTGTTCACCGGCAGATCGGGGTGGTGGGACTTCATCCACGAGTCCCGCACCGACCTGGCCCAGCTGTGCGGCAGCCTCTTCCTGCTCATCGCGGGCGCGGGCGTCTACTCGCTGGACGCCCGCCTCCAGCGCACCGCCGCTGTCCCGGCCGATCCGGCCGATCCGGTTCAGGCCGGGCGTCATTGACCGGCTGAGAGCCCTGCGGCCCACGGACGCTGCGACTCGAACATGCTGACGCGCACCACGATGTGGCGCATGCGGACGCCGCTCGCCACCGGTCAGTTGTGGAGGGTGACGAGGCCGGCCGTGGAGCGGAAGTAGTCGGCCGCTGACATTTCCAAGCCGTCCTCGGTGCGTACGCGGGAGACGACGAGACCGCCGTTGCGGCCGGTCGGGGCCTCGGCTCCGGTGACGACCACCACGCCGTCATCCTCGGTGTGGACAAGGCCGCCGGGGATCCCGGCGTACCGGCCTGCGGAGACAGTGGCGGCGAGGAGTTCGAGGCGTCGGCCGTTGTGGTGGGTGTAGGCGCTCGGGTAGGTGTGGGACCGCGTGCGGACAAGGCGCTCGATGTGCTCGGCCGGCTGGTTCCAGTCGATGCGACTGTCCTCGATGGACCGCTTGTGGGAAGCGTCGGCCGCGTCGTGTGCGGGAACGCCGGCGCCCTTATGGATGACGCCGGCCGGAGTCGGGTCGACGTGGCCGTGCACGCGGCGTAAGAGGGAGGCGAGTTGGATGCGCTCCGCCGGGCTCAAGGGGGCCAGGAGGTCGTCGTCGGTGGACGCTATGTCGGCGCTGAGATGCGCCAGGGCCGCCCGGCCTTCCGGGGTGAGCGTCACCATGACGCGGCGGCGGTCGGAGGGGTCGCGGGCGCAGTGGACGCGGCCCGCCTTGTCCAGGTCGTTGACGATCTTGACCAGGTCGCTCTGGTTCATGTCCAGCCGGGATGCCAAGGCCACCTTTGACTGGGGGCCGAGGTCGGCCAGCAAGGCCAGCACGGTCAGGTGCCACAGCCGCAGTCCGTAGGCCGTCAGTCTCTCCGAGAGTCTGCGTCGTGCGGCCTTGCCCAGTGCGTACATGAGGTACGCGTTCAGGTTCAGTACGCGCGGCGGTGTCGTGCTCATGGCTCGCGGGCCGGAGGTCCGGTCCTGGCCGTCGCCTCCGTCGGGCATCGGTTCCCCGTGCTGCTCTTCGGGGGCGGCCGCCACCGTTGCGGCGGCCGGCGTGACAGTGCTGCCCCGCACCGTCATCGCGTCGATGGTCAGATCGGAGTTCACGATGGAGCGGAACACCTGGGCCCAGTCGGTCGGCGTGTTCGACACGCCGACGATGACGAACTTGGCGCCGGAGGAGTCGTGAGCCGTCCCTGAGGTCACCGGCTGCTCCATGGCTTTCCCTTCCCATCCCCACACGGGGTACGTGTTCCAGGAGCCTCAACACCCGGAAGGAACAGTGGAATTAGGCTAGCCTAACCTCCATGCCCGCGGAAGCGATTGATCGCCGCGCCGCAGCCCATCGCCGCCGCGTGGATCGGGTGATCCACGCGGTGGCAATGACCGGCCGGCCCCGGGGCCATGGCGGGGCGCCGGTGCTCTAGTCGGCCGAACGCAGCTCCAGCGTGCAGCACTTCACGCTGCCACCGGCCTTGAGCAGCTCCGACAGGTCGACACCGACGGGGTTGAAGCCACGGCCTCGCAGCTGCCCGGCCAGGCCCGTCGCGTTCTGGGGCAGTACGACGTTGTAGCCGTCGGAGGTCGCGTTGAGTCCGAAGACCGCGGCGTCGTCCTCGGTGGCGATGACGGCGTCCGGGAACAGCCGCCGCAGGACGGCGAGACTGCCGGGGGAGAAGGCTGCCGGATAATAGGCGATGGTGCTTTCGTCGAGGACGGTGAGCGCCGTGTCCAGGTGATAGTAGTTCGGGTCGATCAGGCTCAGGCTGATCACCGGCCGCCCGAAGAACTCCTGTGCTTCGTCGTGCGATCGGGGGTCGCTGCGAAAGCCGGTGCCGGCCAGGAGCCATTCACCGGTGAACAGATAGTCGCCCTCGCCCTCGTTGACGACATCGGCCGTACGCAGGCCGGGGAAGCCGTGGTCGCGCAGCCAGTTGTGGTAGGCCGGACCCTCCGCGATGCGCTCGGCATCGCGGAACCGCGCCACGAGGGCGCGCCCGTCGATGACCGTGGCGCCATTGGCGGCGAAGACCATGTCGGGCAGGCCCGGCAGGGGGTCGATCGTTTCGACGGTGTGGCCGAGGCTCAGGTAGACCTTGCGCAACTGCTCCCACTGCGCGATGGCGAGCGGGGTGTCGACGGGTTTCTTCGGATCCATCCACGGGTTGATGGAGTAGGTCACGTCGAAGTAAGTGGGCCGGCACATGAGGTAATGCCGCGGTCGTGCTGAACGCATACGTGGTGACCCCTTGATCGTCAGGGACGGCTGGTGAGGTAGCCGCCCATCGAGGTGAAGTAGTCGGTCGCGGGCATTTCCTCGCCGTCCGCGGTGCGCACCCGGGTGATGGCCAGGCCGTGGTTGCGGCCGGTGCGGGCATCGGCACCGGCGACGATCACCACGCCCTCTCCCTCGCGGTAGAAGATGCGGCCCGGGGTGCCGCCGTAGCGGCCTTCGGAGACGACGGCGGCCAGGATTTCCAGGCGCTTGCCCTTGTGGTACGTGAACGCGCTCGGATAGGGGGCGGATTGGGCGCGCACGAGCCGTTCGAGGTCTGCGGCCGGCCAGGTCCAGTCGACGCGGATGTCCTCCGCGGACCGCTTGTGGAAGAAGCTCGCCCGCGACCGGTCCTGCCGGGTGAACTCGGTCTCGCCGGCGGCGATGCGGCCGAGCGCGCCGACCGTGACCGGGGCGATGAGGTCGACGGTCTTGTGGAACAGGTCCGTTGCGGTGTCCGTCGGGCCGACCGCCACGGCGCGCTGCACCACGATGTCGCCGGCGTCGAGCTCGTCGTCCATCATGTGCGCGGTGACGCCCACCTCGGGCTCCCCGTTGATCAGAGCCCAGATCAGCGGGGAGAAGCCCGCGTACTTGGGCAGGAGCGAGTCGTGCACGTTCAACGTGCCGTGGCGAGGAAGGTTGAAGATGCGCGGCGGGATCCACGTCCGCCAGTTGTTGGCGACGATGACGTCCGGGTCGGCTTCCTTCAGCCGCGTGAACAGCTCCTCGTCATCGGGGCGGTTGCGTATCAGTACGGGAACGCCGTGCTGCTCGGCGAGGTCGGCGACCGAGTCGCTCCAGATCTTCTCGTACGCGTGCTCGCTCTTGGGATGTGTCACGACCATGACCACGTCGTGCTCGGAGTCCAGGAGAGCTTGCAGGGTGCGGTGCCCCCAGGTCTGATAACCGAACATGACGACCCGCATGGGGTTCCTCCTCAGAACAGTGATGGACCGCGGTCAGTAAAGCAAGGCTTACCTAAGCCCGCAACGGCGCCTATTTCAGGCCGTGTTGAAGATCCTCGAGCAATCGCCTGTCCGTTTCGTCCCGTCGACAGGCCTATCGGATCAGGTTAGCTTTACCTAAGTTGGACTCGGCCGCCGTTCTGTTGGTGTGCCCTGGTTCCGTATTTTCCAGCGCCTGACAAGCGGCTGCCCCACACGATGGGAGTGACATGTCACAGGCTCTTCCTGCCGACCCACCACTGATCCACGACCTCATAGGAATCGGCTTCGGGCCGTCCAATGTGGCCATGGCGATAGCGCTCAGCGAGCGCAACGCACGCGTCGGCAGGCAGGAGGCGGTCACTGCTCACTTCTTCGAGAGGCAACCGCGCTTCGGCTGGCACCGCGGCATGCTGATCGACGACGCGACCATGCAGGTGTCCTTCCTCAAGGACCTGGTGACACTGCGCGATCCCACGAGCGAGTTCAGCTTCCTCTGCTACCTGCAGAGCAAGGGCCGGCTGATCGACTTCGTCAACCACAAGAACCTGTTCCCGCTGCGGGTGGAGTTCCACGAGTACTTCGAGTGGGCCGCGGCCAAGGTGGACGACATGGTGTCCTACGGGCACGAGGTCGTCTCCGTGCGGCCTGTCATGCGAGACGGAGCGGTCGAGTACTTAGACGTGACGGCCCGTTCGGGGTCGGAGCTGGTGGTCCACCGCGCCCGCAACGTCGTGATCGGCACCGGTCTGCGGCCTCGGATGCCGGAGGGCGTCGACCGTACCGAGCGGATCTGGCACAACTCCGACCTGCTGGCACGGGTGGAGGAGATGGACGGAGCCCAGCCGTCCCGGTTCATCGTGGTCGGGGCCGGTCAGAGCGCCGCGGAGAACGTGGCCTACCTGCACCGGCGCTTCCCGGAAGCCGAGGTCTGCGCCGTCTTCTCCCGCTACGGCTACAGCCCCGCCGACGACAGCAGCTTCGCCAACCAGATCTTCGATCCGGGTGCGGTCGACGAGTACTTCACGGCCCCCGACGAGATCAAGCGCAAGCTGATGGGCTATCACGGCAACACCAACTACTCCGTGGTGGACATCGACCTGATCGAGGACCTCTACCGCCAGGCGTACCGGGAGAAGGTCCTGGGCGCCGAGCGGCTCCGCTTCCTCAAGGTGTCCCGGCTCACCGACGTCGTCGAGACCTCCGACAAGGTCCGTACCACGGTCGAGTCGCTGGTCACCGGCGAGAGGACTCCCCTGGACGCCGATGTGGTCGTGTACGCCACCGGCTACCGGTCCGCGGATGCCCTCGGCCTGCTCGGCGAGGTGGAGGGATACTGCCGGCGCGACGACGAGGGCCGCGTCCGCGTCGAGCGCGACTACCGCGTCACGACCGATCCCGCGCTGCGGTGCGGCATCTACCTGCAGGGCGGCACCGAGCACACGCACGGCATCACCTCGTCCCTGCTGTCGAACACCGCCATCAGGGTCGGCGAGATCGTCGAGTCGATCGTGGACCGTGGCCAGGAGTCCGCCCCCGTCCGGCCCCGGAACGCCGCCGACGAGGTCAGCGCACCTCGCTAGCGGCCTCCCCCCACCACCTCGCCTGCCCGGTGGCCGTCTTGCGCCGGGCGGGTGCGGCAGCACCGTGAAACCCCGTGAAAGGAAACACCCGTGTCCACTGGTACACGCCCCGCGCCGGCGAGGATCGCCGGAAACGTCCCCCGCGTGGCAGTCGCCACCGTCGCCGTGCTGGCGCTCGCCGCCTGTGGTGGTGGCGCCGAGAAGACGGAGTCGAAGCCGTCCGGTGAGGCGGGCGTGAAGTCCGCGGCCTTCCCGGTCACCGTCGAGCACAAGTACGGCTCCACGACGATCGCGGCGGAGCCGAAGAAGGTAGTGACCCTGGGTCTGTCCGATCAGGACGCGGTGCTGGCGCTCGGCGTCAAGCCGGTCGGTTCGGTGAACTGGTTCAAGGAGGAGCCGTACGGCAAGTGGGCGTGGACCAAGGACCTGTGGGGTTCCACGCCGCCGCAGATCGTGGGGGAGCGCGACGAGTACAACATGGAGAAGATCGCGGCCCTCAAGCCGGACCTGATCATCGCCCAGTACTCGGGCATGAAGAAGGAGCAGTACGACACCCTGTCGAAGATCGCCAAGGTCGTCGCCCAGCCCAAGGGCCACGAGGACTACCAGGCACCCTGGCAGGACATGACGAAGCAGATCGGCAAGGCGTTGGGCAAGGACGCCGAGACCGAGAAACTGATCACCGGCATCGACGCGCGCTTCAAGGCCGTCCGCGACAAGCACCCCGAGTGGAAGGGCAAGACCGTCACCGTCGGCGAGCCCTACGAGCCGGGCAAGTTCTCGGCGTTCTCGCCCAAGGACCCCAAGGTCATCTTCCTGGGCGAGATGGGCTTCACCACCTCCGAGGCCTACCGCACCGCGCTGGGCAAGGAGAACATCGCCGACCTCAGCGTGGAGCGCCTCGACGTGATGGAGGCCGACCGGACGGTGTGGCTGGGCACCCCCGACACGGAGAAGGCCATGAAGGCCGACCCGCTCTACCAGAAGACCAAGGTCCACCAGGAGAAGCGGGACCTGTTCCTGCCGTACGACAGCCCGGACATCGGCGCCGCGCTGTCCTTCAACACGGTGCTGAGCATCCCGTACGCCATCGACCAGGTCGTGCCGATGCTCGAGGCCATCAAGTAACGACGACTCCCCACTGACGCAGCACCAGGGAAAGGCCGATCGAACGATGTTTGACGCCGAGCCGGACCGGACATCCGCCGCCGGGATACCCGTCACCGGTGGGCAGGCCGGGATCTGGCTTGCCCAGCGGATCGAGCCGGACAGCTCGGCCTTCAACGTCTCGTTCACCCTGGAACTGCGCGGTGACGTCGACCTCGACCGCCTGACCGCCGCTGTGCGGCAGGTGGCCGAGGAGACGTACTGCCTGCACGTGCGTGTCCGCGCCGAGGAGGGGGCCGCGCGCCAGAGCCCGGCGCGGTTCCCCGTGCACGTCCCCACCGTCGATCTGCGGGACACGACGGATCCCGAGGGCGCGGCGTGGGAGTGGATGGAGGCCGACCGGAGCCGTCCCGCCGACCTCGAACACGGTCCCCTGTTCGCGTATGCGCTGATCCGCCTCGCGGACGACCGCGTCCTGTGGTACCAGCGCTACCACCACATCGTCATCGACGGCGTGAGCGTGGCCGTGCTCTCCCGCAGGGCCGGTGAGATCTACAGCACCGGCGAGCCTGCCGGTGGAGTCGACTGGGCGCTCACCCGGCTGGTCGACTCCGAGCAGGCCTACCGCGGCTCCGACCAGTACGAGGCCGACCGCGCGTACTGGCTCGGCAGAATGGCCGACCGGCCGCAGCCGGTCCGCCTGGTCGAGCGTGGCGGGGCGCTGATCGCCCGGCGCCACCGGCGCACCACGGAGCTGTCCGAGCGCGACACCGCCCGGCTGCGGGCCGCCGCGGCGGCCACGGGCGTACGCGCGTCCCGGCTGCTGGTGGCGGCCGTGGCCGCCTACCTGCACCGGGTCACCGGCGAGCAGGACCTCGTTCTCGGCCTGCCGGTCACCACCCGCCAGGACCCCGAGACGGCGGCCGTCCCCGGCATGCTGTCCAACATCCTCCCGCTGCGCCTGGGCGTCGATGGGGGTATGACCGCTGCCGGACTCGTGGACGAGGTACGGCTCCGGATCGCCGAGACGGTCGAGCACGGGCGCTACCGCGCCGAGGACCTGGCGAAGGACCTCGGGCTGGTCGAGGGCGTCGCGGAGCTCGTCGGCCCCACGGTCAACATCCTGCCGGGCACCGGCAGGATGCGCTTCGGCGACCACACCTGCGATCTGCGCCCCCAGTGGATGGGCCCGGTCAGCGACCTGGCCGTCACGGTCGGCGAGTCCGTGCGCGGCGCCGTACGCATCCTCTTCGACGCCGACGCGGACCTGTGCGACGAACAGGCGCTGGTCAGCCACCAGCGCCGCTTCGGCATCCTCCTGGACGCCCTCGTCGAGGCCCTCGCCGAGGCGCCCGACCGGCCCATCGGCCACATCGAACTCACCTCCGACGAGGAGCGGTACCGGCTCCTGGAGGAGTTCGGGAGCGCGCCGCGCGAGGTCCCCGAACTGTCCTGGCCCGCCGCTTTCGAGCGGCAGGCCCACCGCTCGCCGGACGCCGTCGCACTGGTCTGCGAGGACCGCGAGCTGACGTACGCCGAACTCGACACCGCCGCCAACCGGCTGGCCCGGCTGCTCGTCGCACGCGGTGTGCGCCACGAGGACGTAGTCGCCGTGGCCCTCCCGCGCTCGCCCGAGCTGGTGATCACCCTGCTGGCCGTGATGAAGGCCGGGGCGGCGTACCTGCCGCTGGACGCCGACCACCCGCGGGACCGGATCGCCTACATGCTGTCCGACGCCGGCGCGCGGACCGTCGTGACCCTGCGCGAGCCGGCCGGCGACCTTCCGGCCGTCCCCGGCGTACGGCACGTGCTGCTCGACGACCCGGCGACGGCAGCCGAACGCGCCGCGCCGGACGGCTCGGACCTCGGCCCGCCCATCCCACTCGACCAGGCCGCCTACGTCATCTACACCTCGGGTTCCACCGGCCGCCCCAAGGGCGTGGTGGTCTCCCACGACGGAGTCGGCAGCCTCATCGCCACGGCCACCGACCGCATCGGCATCGGCCCGGACAGCCGGGTCGTGCAGTTCGCCTCCGTCGGCTTCGACGTGACGGTCTGGGACCTGATCATGTCGCTGTGCGTCGGCGGCCGGATCATCATCGTCCCCACCGAGCGACGCGTCGCCGGGCCGGCCCTCACGGACTACATCGCCGCCCACCGCGCCACCCACATGATCCTGCCGCCCTCGCTCGTCTCGGCGCTGCCGCAGGACTGCGAACTGCCCGAGGGCGCCGTCCTCGTGGTCGGAACCGAGGCGGTACCGAGCGAACTGATCGCCCGCTGGGCCGACCGGCTGCGGATCGTCGTCGCCTACGGCCTGACCGAGGCGACGGTCAACTCGACACTGTGGTGCGCCGAGCCGGACCGGCCGGGCCCCGCGCCGATCGGCGTCCCCGACCCCAACACCCGCTGCTACGTGCTCGATTCGGCCCTGCGCCCCGTTCCGGTCGGCGTCGAGGGCGAACTGTACGTCGCCGGGCGCGGCCTGGCCCGCGGCTACCTCGGCCGGATGGGGCTGACCTCGGAGCGGTTCGTCGCCGACCCGTACGGCGCCCCCGGCGCGCGGATGTACCGTACGGGCGACCGCGTCCGCTGGAGCGCCGACGGCAACCTGGACTTCCTCGGCCGCGCCGACGGCCAGATCAAGATCCGCGGCCACCGCGTCGAACCGGGCGAGATCGAAAGCGCGTTCATGGCCTGCCCGGACATCGCCCAGGCCGCGGTCCTCGTACGGGACGACCACCGCGCGGTGAAGCGCCTCGTGGCCTACCTGGTCGCGGACAGCGCCGGGGACGCCGAGGCGGCCGTGACCGCCGCGCGGGCGGAGGTGGCGCAGGCGCTGCCCGACCACATGGTGCCCTCGGTCGTCGTACGCCTGGACGGACCGCTGCCGCTGACACCCAACGGCAAGCTCGACACCCGGGCGCTGCCCGAGCCGCGGTGGACGGCCATGACCGGTGACGCGGCGCCGACGACCCCGGCCGAAGCCGCCCTCGCCGCCTTGTTCGCCGAGGTCCTCGGTCTTCCCTCGGTGGGCGTCCATGACAGCTTCTTCGAGCTCGGCGGGGACAGCATCGTCGCGATCCAGCTGGTCACCCGTGCCCGGGCGGCCGGACTCGCCATCAGCCCCCGCGAGGTGTTCCGCCTCCGCACGGTCGCCGCGCTCGCCCGCGCCACCGGGGGCGCGGAGCCGACGTCGCGGACGGCCATGGGATTACCCGAGCCGTTCTCCCTCGTTTCCCTGGCCGACTCGGAGCGGGCCGAGTTCACCGCCGGCCTCGGAGATCTCCTCGACGTCGTACCCGCCACCGCGCTCCAAGAGGGCTTCTTCTTCCACGCCGCCATGGACGGGGGCGGGACGGACGGCTACGCCGTGCAGGACACCCTCCACCTGGCCGGCGACGTGGACCCGCAGGCCCTGCGGGCCGCCGCCCAGCGGCTGCTCGACCGTCACCCGCTGCTGCGCGCCGCCTTCCGCCAGCACCCGCACGGGCAGGTCCTCCAGGTCATCGCCGAACACGTCGAGCTGCCCTGGAGCTTCACCGACCTGTCCGGTCTCGACGCGCCAAGGCAGTCCACCGCCGTCGAGGAAGTGGCGGCAGCCGAGCGGGACCGGGGGTTCGACCTCGGGAACCCGCCGCTGATGCGGGCCGCGCTCGTCCGGCTCGCCGAGCAGCGTTCCCTGCTGGTCCTGACCATGCACCACATCGTCGTCGACGGCTGGTCCGTCTCGCTCGTCCTGCGGGAGCTGCTGGACGGCTACCGGCCCGGCGCCGCCGCCGAGCCGTCCGTATCCGATCCGACCTACCGGGCGTACGCCGGATGGCTCGCCGACCGTGACCGGGAACAGGCCCGCGACGCATGGCGGGAGGCGCTGGCCGGGCTCGACACTCCGGCCGGGCTGCCCTTCCGCGCGGGCGCGCACCCCGGCGAGACCGGCCGGGTCACCCTCGAACTGTCCGCGCGGGACACTGCGGCGCTCACGCAGCGGGCCCGGCAGCTGGGGCTGACCCTGAGCACCGTCGTGCACGGCGCGTTCGGCCTGGTGCTCGGCGATGTCGTCGGTTCCCACGACCTGGTCTTCGGGACCACGGTGTCCGGCCGACAGGCCCCCGTCGACGGTATCGAGACGCTGGTCGGCCTGCTCATCAACACCCTTCCCGCACGACTGAGCTGGCGACCCGAGCAGCCGCTCACCGAGGTCCTCGCGCGGTTCCAGGACGGTCAGGCCGAACTGCTGGACCACCAGCACATCGGACTCGCGGACATCCAGCGGGCCGTCGGACGCGGCGAACTCTTCGACGCGCTGGTCGTGGTGGAGAACCTGCCCGACGCGGGCGAGCCGACCGATCCCGGGGGACGTATCCGGATCACCGGATCGCACGTCCGTGACGCGGTGCACTACCCCCTCGCGCTCACGGTGCTCCCCGGGCACGGGGTCTCCCCGGACGGAGTGCGGGGAAGGCTCCGACTGCGGCTGGAGCACGATCCCACCCGCCTCGACGCCCAGGCCGCCGCACGCTTCGCCGACCGCCTACGGGCACTGCTGGACCAAGTGATCGCCGACCCGGAACTGCCCGTCGCCCGGGTGGCCGTGCGGTCGGCCGACGCGCGGCGCGACACGCTCGACCGCCTCGCGGGAGCCGATCACGTACTGCCCGCGGGCACGGTGCACGAGGCGTTCGGTGAACAGGTCCGCCGCACGCCCGACGCGATCGCCCTGGTCCACGACGGCGGACGTACGACCTACGCCGAACTGGACTCGCGGGCCGAGGCCCTGGCGCACCGGCTGGCGGCCCGGGGTGTGGGCGCGGAGTCCGTCGTGGCCGTCGCCGTCCCGCGCTCGGCCGAGACCCTGGTCGCCCTGCTCGGCGTACTCAAGGCCGGTGCGGCCTGTCTGCCGGTCGACGTGGACTACCCGGCCGAGCGGGTGCGCCACATGCTCCGCGACTCCGGGGCCCGCACGGTGGTCGCCACCGAGGCGTCCTGGGCACGGCTGCCCGGCCTGGACGGCGTCACCCCGGTGTTCGTCGGCGAGAGCGAGGTGCCCGTTCCCGCTGGTGCCGCTCTCGCACCCGTCCACCCGGACAGCGCCGCGTACCTGATCTACACCTCGGGTTCCACGGGCCTGCCCAAGGGCGTGGTGGTCCCGCACCAGGCCGTGGCCGGCCAACTGGCCTGGACCGCCGAGCGGTTCGGGTTCGGACCGGGCGAGCGGGTACTGCACCAGTACTCGACCGGCTTCGACCCCTCCCTACAGGAGATCTTCGTCCCGCTGCTGACCGGCGGCACCGTCGTGATCGCGAAGCCGGACGGCCACCGCGACGCGGCGTACCTCGCCGAGCTGATCCGCGCCGAGCAGGTCACCAATGTCGACCTGGTGCCCTCGCTGTACACGGCGCTGCTGGCCGAGGACGTCGAGGGCGCCCCCTGGTGGGCGAGCCTGCGCAGGGCGTTCAGCGGGGGAGAGGCACTGCCGGTCCCGCTCGCGCGGCGCTGGCGGGAACGCACCGGTGTGCCCCTCTTCAACGTCTACGGGCCCACCGAGGCGGTCATCCAGGTCACCAGCTGGGAGGCGGGCGCCGAACCGGGCGAAGAGGGCACGGTGCCCATCGGACGCCCGGTGTGGAACACCCGACTCCACGTCCTCGACCGGTACCTGCGCCCCGTGGCGCCGGGCGAGCCGGGAGAGCTCTACATCGCGGGCGCGCAACTCGCCCGCGGCTACCACGGACGCACCGCGCTCACCGCGGAGCGATTCGTCGCCGATCCGTTCGGCGGTCCGGGCACGCGGATGTACCGCACCGGAGACATGGTCCAGTTCAGTGGAGACGGCGTGCTCACGTATCTCGGGCGCACCGACCACCAGGTCAAGATCAGGGGTAACCGAGTGGAACCCGGGGAAATCGAAGCCCGGCTGCGGGACGTACCCGCCGTCGGCGATGCGGTGGTCGTCGCCCGCGACGACGACCGCGGAGTCAAGCAACTGGTGGCCTACCTGGTCCCGGCCGTGGGCGCGAGCGCGGACAGTCTCGACACCGAGGCCGTACGCGACGCTCTGGCCGGCGCGCTGCCGGCGCCGATGGTGCCCAGCCACTTCGTGGCGCTCGACGCGCTGCCCCTCACCCCGGGCGGCAAGACCGACCTCAAGGCGCTGCCGACGCCCCAGGTCCGGCGCAAGGCCGGGCGTACCTCGCGCGAAGGCCGTGAGCGGCAGCTCTGCGCGATCTTCGCCGAGGTGCTCGGCGTTGACGAGGTCGACGCCGACGAGGACTTCTTCATGCTCGGCGGGGACAGCATCCTGTCCATGTCGGTGGCGAGCCGGGCCCGCAAGGCCGGTCTGTCGGTGAGCCCCCGGGACGTCTTCGAGCACCGCACCCCCGCCGTACTCGCGGCAGCCGCCGGTGGCACCGACGACGCCGTGGCCGCGCCCCCGGCCGACACCGACGGTGTGGGTGACATCCCGCTGCTCCCCATCGTCCACCAGCTGCGCGAGGACGGCGGGCCGATCGGCCGCTTCAACCTGTCGATGCTGCTCCAGGCGCCCGCCGCCGCCGACACCGGCACGCTGACCCAGGTCATCCAGGCAGTACTCGACCACCACGACGGCCTGCGCCTCACCCTGACCCGCATGGACCTCGGCCCGGCGATCCCCGCGCTCTGGTCCGCGGCGACCAGCCCGGCCGGTTCGGTCGACGCGGCCGCCCTGCTGCGCCGCGTCGACGCGGCCGGTCTCGACGAGAGCGCCCTGCGCGCCCTGATCACCGAGGAGTCGGACCGCGCGGCCGGCCGCCTCGACCCCGACACCGGCGCCATGCTCCAGGCCGTCTGGTTCGACGCGGGCACCGGCGAGCCCGGACGACTGCTGCTCGTCGTCCACCACCTGGTGGTCGACGGCGTGTCCTGGCGCGTGCTCCTCGGCGACCTCGCCGCCGCGTGGGAAGCCGTCTCGCAGGGGCGGCAGCCCGTACTGGAGCCCGTACCCTCCTCGCTGCGGCGCTTCGCCCGCGACCTCGCGGAGCAGGCGACCTCCCCGCAGCGGCAGGCCGAACTCCCGTACTGGGCCCGGACCCTGGCGCCCGGCGCCGAGCTGCTCCCGGGCGCCACCCGCGACGCGAAGACCGGATCCGCGCGGGAGCACACCGTGTCCCTGTCCACCGAGGAGACCCAGGCGCTGCTGACCTCGGTCCCCGCCACCGCCGGCGCCGATGTCACCGAGGTCCTGCTCGCCGCACTGCGCCTCGCGGTCACCCGCCGCCGCGGTGAGCGGGACGGCGACCTGCTCGTGGACCTCGAACGCCACGGGCGCGACGCAGCCGACCTGGACCTGTCGCGCACCGTGGGCTGGTTCACCAGCCTGCACCCCGTACGTCTCCCCGCCGCCGGCGCCGCCGCACTCGACGCGCTCAAGCTGGTCAAGGAGGCGGTGCGCTCCGCACCGGACTCCGGCACCGGATACGGAATGCTGCGCTACCTCAACCCGCAGCTCGCGCCCGTCTTCGCCCAGCTGTCCACCGCCCAGGTGCTGTTCAACTACTTCGGGCGGCTCCCCGCCGAGCAGGCCCGCGACTGGGCCCCCGCGGCCGAGGCCGACGCGCTGTCCGTGGAACCGGACGCCGACCTCGCCATGCCGTACCCGCTCCAGATCAACGCGGTGTGCGCGGACACCCCGCTCGGCCCCGAACTCCGGGCCACCTGGACCCGGCCCGAAGGCGGCGCGCTGACCGAGGAGGACGTACAGGAGCTCGGCCGCGCGTGGACTGCCGCGCTGCGCGAACTCATCGCGCAGGCAGACCGGTCCGGCCCCTCGGCCCGTGCCCTCACCCCCTCGGACCTGCCCCTGGTACGCCTCACCCAGGCCGACATCGGCCGGGTCGAACGCGTCAGCCAGGTCCCCGTCACCGACATCTGGCCGCTGTCGCCGCTGCAGGAGGGCATCCACTTCCACGCCAGTTACGACACCTCCGCCCTGGACGTCTACACGGCACAGGACCGCTTCGACTTCGGCCACCGCCTCGACATCGAGCGGCTGCGCGCCGCCTGTGCGACGCTGCTGGCCCGCCACCCCAGCCTGCGCGCCGGCATCACCGGCGACGGCCTGCCCGCGCCCGTGCAGTTCGTCGGCCCGGCCGACGCGATCACGGTCCCGCTGACCGAGACCGACCTCACCGGCCTGACCGAGCGGGAGCGGCAGGCACGGCTCGCCGAGATCGCCGACGCCGACCGGCTGCGCCGCTTCGACCTCGACCGGCCCCCGCTGTTCCGGCTCCACCTGATCCGGCTCACCGAACACACCGACCGCCTGATGCTCAGCCACCACCTGGTGGCCTGGGACGGCTGGTCCCAGTCCCTGTTCCTCGACGAACTCCTCGACCTGTACGCGGCGGACGGCGACGACTCCGGGCTGCGCACCCCCGGCAGCTACCGCGACTACCTGAGCTGGCTCGACCGGCAGGACTTCGACGCCGCCCGCGCCACCTGGACCCGGGCCCTGGCCGGACTCGACGAGCCGACCCTGGTGGCCGGCGGCCGGGGCGGCGAACCGACGATCCCGCGCCGCCACTCCCTCGACCTGGGCGCCGCCCTCAGCGACCGGCTGCGCGGCACCGCCCGCGAACACGGCCTGACCATCAACGCGGTGCTGTCCGCCGCCTGGGCGCTCGTCCTGTCCGCCGCCGTCGGCCGCCACGACGTGGTGTTCGGCGCCACCGTCGCCGGCCGCCCGGCCGACGTCCCCGGCGCCGACACGACCATCGGCATGTTCCTCAACACGGTGCCCCTTCGGGTCACCCTCCGCCCCGAGGAGACCGTCGCGGACCTGCTGCGCCGGGTGCAGTCCGAGCGCACGGCCCTGATGGACCACGAGTACCTGGGCCTGGCCGAGCTCCAGCGGGCCGGCGGCCACGGCGTCCTCTTCGACAGCCTGTACGTGCTGCAGAACTTCGCCGACGAAGGCGCCTTCCGCGAACTGACCGAACGGCACGGCATCACCGGGGTGGGCAGCGTCGACGCCACCCACTACCCGATGACCCTCATCGTCAACCCGGCCGAGAAGGTCCGGCTCAAACTGGAGTACCGGCCCGACCTGATCGACGACGACCAGGCCGCCGCCACCCTGAACCGCTACCGGACCCTGGTCGAACGCCTTCTGGGTGACCTGTCGGCGCGGGTCGGCACCCTGGACCTGCTGCTGCCCGACGAGCGGGCCGCGCTGACCTCGGCATGGGCCGCCGGCCACGAGCCCGTCCCCGACGAGACCGTCGCCGACCTGCTCGCCGCGCAGGTCGCCCGTACGCCGGACGCGGTCGCCCTGGTCTTCGGCGACACCGCCCTCACGTACGCGGAACTGGACGCGCGGATCAACCGGGTGGCCCGGCTGCTGCTGGCCCGCGGGGCCGGCCCGGAGCGGACCGTGGCCCTCGCGCTACCGCGTTCCATCGAGATGGTCGTCGCCCTGTTCGCGGTACTGCGCACCGGCGCCGCCTACCTGCCGCTCGACCTCGACCACCCGGCCGACCGGCTCCGCCTGATGGTCGAGGACACCGGTCCGCTGTGCCTGCTCTCCACGACCGCCGTCGCCCCGACCCTGCGCGCCGCGTCCGGCCCGCTCGCCACCGAGATCGCCCTGGACGCCCCGGCCGTCACCGCCGAACTCGCCGCTCTTCCCGGTGAGGAGATCTCCGATGCCGAGCGCCCCGCCTTCGCGCACGGTGTGCCCGACCGGCTGGAACACCCCGCCTACGTCATCTACACCTCCGGTTCGACCGGCAAGCCCAAGGGCGTCGTCACCCCGTACCGCGGTCTGACGAACATGCGGCTCAACCACCAGGTGGAGGTCTTCGACCCGGCGATCGCCTCGGCGGGCGGACGGCGGCTGCGCATCGCGCACACCGTCTCCTTCGCCTTCGACATGTCCTGGGAGGAACTGCTCTGGCTCGTCGAGGGCCACGAGGTCCACGTCTGCGACGAGGAGCTGCGCCGCGACGCCGAGGCGCTGGTGGCGTACTGCGACCGCCACCGGGTGGACGTCGTCAACGTGACACCCACCTACGCCCAGCTGCTGATCGAGGAAGGCCTCCTCGACCAGGCGGACGGCCGGGGTGACGCCGCGGGCAAGCACCGCCCGGCCCTGGTCCTGCTCGGCGGCGAGGCCGTGTCCGACACCGTCTGGACCCGCCTCGCCGACACCGAGGGCACGTACGGCTACAACCTGTACGGGCCCACCGAGTACACGATCAACACCCTCGGCGGTTCCACCTTCGACAGCCCGACGCCCACGGTCGGCCGCCCCATCCGCAACACCCGCGGCTACGTGCTCGACGCGATGCTGCGCCCGGTTCCGCCCGGCTGCCCCGGGGAGCTGTACATCGCCGGCACCGGCCTCGCCCGCGGTTACCACGACCGGCCCGGCCTGACGGCGGAGCGGTTCGTCGCGGATCCGTTCGGGGCGCCCGGCGAGCGGATGTACCGCACCGGCGACCTCGTACGGCAGCGGCCCGACGGCCTGATCGACTTCCTCGGCCGCACCGACGACCAGGTCAAGATCCGTGGCTACCGGATCGAACTCGGCGAGATCTCCACCGCCCTGTCCCGGCACCGCGACGTGGCCCACGCCGCGGTCGTCGTGTCGGAGAAGGCCGGTACCCAGCGCCTGGTCGGCTACGTCGTGCCCGAGGCGACCGCCGAGCCGGGCGAGGCACTCGTCCAGAGCCTGCGCGACCACCTCAAGGCAGCGCTCCCCGAGTACATGGTCCCGGCGGCCCTGATGGCCGTCGACACCCTGCCGCTGACCGTCAACGGCAAGCTGGACGCCAAGGCGCTGCCCGTCCCGGACTTCGCCGGACCCGGCACCAGCCGGGCCCCCCGGACGCCGGAGGAAGAGACCCTCCGCGCCCTCTTCGCCCAGGTCCTCGGCCTCGCCGAGGGCAGCGTCGGCATCGACAGCGACTTCTTCGAGCTCGGCGGCCACTCGCTGCTCGCCACCCGCCTCATCGGCCGGGCCCGCACCGCCCTCTCGGCGGAGCTGGCCATCCGCGACCTCTTCGAGGCCCGGACCGTCGCCGAACTCGTGGAGCGCGCGGCCGGATCGCAGGCCGCGCGGCGCCCGGCCCTGACTGCGGGAGAGCGGCCGGACGAGCTGCCGCTCTCCCACGCGCAGCAGCGGCTGTGGGTCATCCAGCAGATCGAGCGCACGTCGGCCGCCTACAACTTCCCGCTGGTCATGCGGCTGTTCGGCACTCTCGACGTGGAAGCGTGGCGGGCGGCGCTCGCCGATGTGACGGTCCGCCACGAAGCCCTGCGTACGGTGTTCACCGAGTGCGACGGGCAGGCGTACCAGCGTGTCCTGCCCATCGAGCGGGCCCGCCCGCAGGTGGAACACCTGCGCGCCGGCGAGGACGAGGTGGCCGCTCTCGTCGACGCCGCCGTCAACCGCCCCTTCGACCTGGCCGCCGAGCTGCCGCTCCGGGCGACCGTCATCGAGGTCGCGCCCGACGAACACGTCGTGGTCGTCCTCCTGCACCACATCAGCACCGACGAATGGTCGGACCGGCCGTTCCTGAGCGACCTGGCCGCCGCCTACGCCGCCCGCCGGTCCGGTACGGCACCCCACTGGAAGCCGCTGCCGGTCCAGTACGCCGACTACGCACTGTGGCAGCGGCGGCTGCTCGCGGACCCGTCCGACGCGCAGAGCCTGGCCGCCCGCCAGCTGGACTACTGGCACACCACCCTGGACGGCGCGCCCGAAGAACTGGAGCTGCCCACCGACCGTCCCCGTCCCGCCCGCCCGGCCTTCACCGGTGCCGAACTGGACATCGCGTTCGACACCCCGGCCTACCAAGGGCTGAAGCGGCTGGCCAAGGAGAGCGGCGCCAGCATGTTCATGGTGGTGCACGCGGCCGTCGCCGCCC
The DNA here is from genome assembly GCF_053591315.1 of Streptomyces sp. NPDC003042. NCBI lineage: Bacteria > Bacillati > Actinomycetota > Actinomycetes > Kitasatosporales > Streptomycetaceae > Streptomyces > Streptomyces sp. NPDC003042. The sequence continues at coordinate 75,204 of NZ_JBSFTP010000018.1, read as the reverse complement.
TGCTCCACCGCGTGGGCGCCGGCACCGACATTCCGCTCGGCTCGCCCATCGCCGGACGCGGTGACGAAGCCCTGGACGACCTGGTCGGCTTCTTCGTCAACACGCTCGTACTGCGCACCGACCTCAGCGGCGACCCCAGCTTCAGCGAGCTGCTGGCCCGGGTCCGCGAGACCGACCTGGCTGCCTTCTCCCACGCGGACGTGCCGTTCGAGTCCGTCGTGGAGAAGCTGAACCCGACCCGCTCGCTCTCCCGGAACCCGCTGTTCCAGGTCATGGTCGGCTACCACCACCGCAACGAGGGCGAGCTGGGCCTGGCCGGCCTGGACGTGGAGTACGTGCCGTTCCGGATCCGCTCGGCCAAGTTCGACCTCGTCTTCAGCTTCACCGAACACAGCGCGTCCGACGGCGACAGCGGGTCGCTCGTGTGCCGCCTGGAGTTCGCCACCGAACTGTTCGACGAGGAAACCGCCGAGCGGCTCGCCGAGCGCCTGAGGCTTCTCGTCGCCTCCGTCGCCGCCGCACCCGAGCAGCCCGTCTCCGCGATCGGCGTACTCGCCCCGGACGAACGCCCTCTGGTCCTGGAAGCCTTCAACGCCACCGCCCGTGAAGTCGAGGAGGCCACGCTTCCCGCCCTGTTCGGCCGGCTCGTCGCCGAACAGCCCGATGCCGTCGCCGTCGTGGAACGGTCCACCGAGGTCAGCTACGCCCAGCTGGACGCCCGGTCCCACCGGATAGCACGACTGCTGGCCGCACACGGTGTCGGCGCCGAGAGCGTCGTCGGCGTGGCCGTGCCCCGCTCGATCGACGTGATCGCCACGGTGCTGGCCGTGCTGAAGCTCGGTGCCGCCTTCCTGCCGCTGGACCTGGTGCACCCCGCCGACCGGCTCAGCTACATGATCGAGGACTCCCGGGCGGCCGTCGTGGTCGGTACCGAGCCGGTGGCAGGGAAGATCCCCGACGTGGCGGGCGTACCCGTGATCCTGCTCGACGCCCCCGGGATCGTCACCGAACTGGCCGGGCTGTCCGAGCTGTCAGCGTCCGCGCGGCCCGGACCGCCGGTCGCCCTGGACCAGGCCGCGTACGTCATCTACACCTCCGGCTCCACCGGCCGCCCCAAGGGCGTCGTCCTCCCGCACGAGGGCATCTCCAGTCTCGTCGCCACGGCGGTCGACCGGATGGGTCTCGAACGCGACAGCCGGGTGCTTCAGTTCGCCTCGATCGGCTTCGACGTCTTCGTCTTCGAACTCTCGATGGCCCTCTGCCACGGCGGCCGGCTCGTGCTCATATCGGACGAGGCGCGCGTCGCCGGACCGGCGCTCACCGACTTCCTCGCGGACCACCGGATCAGCCACATGATCCTGCCGCCGTCCCTGGTGTCGGCCCTGCCCGCGGGCTGCGAACTGCCCGGAGGATCGACGATCCTGGTCGGCACCGAGACCGTGCCGCCGGACCTCTTCGAGCGGTTCGGCGCCACGGCCGACCTGATCTGCGCGTACGGACTGACCGAGGCCACCGTCAACTCGACGCTCTGGCGCTCGCGGCCGTCCCGGCGGGCAGGCGTCCGGCCGGGCGGCCGCGTGCCGATCGGCATCCCGGACCCCAACACGGTGTGCTACGTCCTGGACGACCGCCTCGCGCCCGTACCGCCCGGTGTCGTCGGTGAGCTGTACGTCTCCGGACGCGGACTGGCCCGAGGCTACCTCGGCCGGTCCGGGCTCACCTCCGAGCGGTTCGTCGCCGACCCGTACGGCCCGCCCGGCAGCCGGATGTACCGCACCGGAGATCGTGCCCGCTGGCGTCGGGACGGCAACCTGGACTTCCTCGGCCGGGTCGACAACCAGGTCAAGATCCGCGGTTTCCGCATCGAACCCGGCGAGATCGAGGCCGCGCTCGCCGGGCACCCCGGCATCAGCCAGGCCACCGTGGTGCCCGACCGCGACGGCGACATCGTCCGGCTGGTCGCCTACGTCGTGACGGACCGCAGCGGCGTCGTCCCGGAGCACGGCACGCTCGACCCGCAGGAGATCCGGGCGTACGTGTCCGGAGAGCTGCCCGAGTACATGGTGCCCTCCCTCGTGGTGCCGCTCGACGGCCCGCTGCCGCTGACCCCCAACGGCAAACTGGACCACAAGGCGCTGCCCGCTCCAGACTGGTCCGGGATGACCGGTGACGCCCGCCCGGCCACGGCGACACAGGCCCGCCTGGCGGAGCTGTTCGGCGAGATCCTGAAGCTGGAGACGGTCGGCGTCCACGACAACTTCTTCGCGCTGGGCGGCCACTCGATGGCCTCGATGCGCCTCCTCGGCCGGATCCGCTCCGAGTTCGGCGTCGAGCTGAGCATCCGCGACGTCTTCGACGCGCTGACCGTCGCGGGCATCGCGGCCAAGCTCGACGGTGCGTCCGCCGCCCGGCCCGCGCTGCGCCCGGCCGGGCGGCGGGCGGACGGGCGGCGGGCGGACGGGCGGCGGGCGGACGGCGACGCCGCCCTGCCGCTCGCCCCCGTACAGCGGTGGCAGTGGGCGTCGTACGAGCGGCACGCGGGCCCCGACCACGCCCTCGTCCTGCGCTCACCCGGCGCTCTGGACGCCGGCGTGCTGGAGGCCGCGCTCGGTGACGTGGTGGCACGGCACGAGCCGCTGCGCACCCTGTTCACCGAACGGGACTCAGCCGTGTTCCAGCAGGCCGCGCGGCCCCCGGTCCTGCGGCAGGAGCGGTGTGCCGATCTGGACGCCCGCCTCGCCGAACTCGCCGCCCAGGCGATGGACCTGACGCTGGCGGCCCCCCTGAGGGCCCGGCTGCTCACCGGCGCCGACGGCGCCCAGGCACTGCTGCTGACCCTGCACTACCTCGCCGCGGACGAATGGTCGGTGGTGCCGCTGTTCCGCGATCTCACCACCGCGTACGCGGACCGGGAGCGGGGCCGGACGCCCGAGTGGGAGCCGCTGCCCGTGACGTACGCCGATTACACCCGGTGGGCGCACGAGGTGCTGGGCGACCTCACCGACCCCGGCAGCCCGGGCGGGCGGCAGCTGGCGTACTGGCGGGAGAAGCTGGAGGGAATCCCGAGCGCGCTGGCGCTGCCCACGGACCGCCCGCGACCCGCCGCACCCGGCCCGCACGGCCACGGCGGCGACTCCGTGGGATTCGTCCTGGACGAGCGACTCCACGCCGACGTGGACGAGCTGGCCCGGGAGACCGGCACCAGCATGTTCATGGTGCTGCACGCGGCACTGTCGGCCCTGCTCACCGCCCACGGCGCGGGCACCGACCTGCCGATCGGCACGATGGTCGCCGGCCGCGGCGACGACCAGCTGGCCGATCTGGTCGGCTGCTTCTTCAACACCGTCGTGCTGCGCACCGACACGGCGGGGGACCCGACCTTCGCCGAACTGCTGGCCCGGGTACGGGAGACGACACTCAGCGCCCTGGACCGTCAGGACGTCCCCTTCGACCAGGTCGCCCGCGCGACCGGCCTCGCCCCCGAGGGACCGCAGGTCATGGTGATCCACCACGAGCAGGCCGACCTGGGGGAACTGGAGGGCGGCATGGGCTCCTTCCACGCCGTGCCGACCGGTTCGGCGAAGGCGGAGCTGACCCTCAGCTTCTACGAGCCGCGCGGCGACGGGCCGGTGCACTGCGAGCTCGTCCACGCGACCGACGTGCTCGGCCCGGCCAAGGCGGGTCAGCTCGCCGACGAACTCCACGTGCTGCTGCGGCATGTGGCGGCCGACCCCGGACAGCCGCTCTCCGAGCTGTTCACCATCATGTCCATGAGGAGTGAGAACGCATGAGCACCAACCCGTTCGAGGACCCGCGGGGCCGCTTCCTGGTCCTGGTCAACGACGAGGACCAGCACTCGCTGTGGCCGTCCTTCGCCGAGGTGCCGGCGGGATGGCGGACCGTCTTCGGCGAGGACACCCGGGACGCCTGCCTGGCCTACGTGGAGGCCAACTGGACGGACCTGCGGCCTGCGAGCCTGATCGCCCGGCAGAACTGACCCGGCCGGAACCGGGGCAGGCCTCGGGGCGGACCCCGGGCCGGCCCCGTGGGACGGGCGCCGACGGTCAGGACTCCGCGGCCACCTGCGGTACCCCGTCGTGGGGCTTGCGCCGGGTGCTGGACCATGCGGCCCAGAGATCGGCGTAGCGCCCGCCGGCGGCCACCAACTCCTGGTGCGTACCGGTCTCGACGATCCGGCCCTGGTCGAGGACGACGACCCGGTCCGCCGCCGCGGCCTGCGGGAGCCGGTGGGCCACCACCAGGCCCGTACGTCCTTCCAGTGCCTGAAGCGCGGCCGTCTCCAGGACGCGGGCGCCCGCGCTGCCGGCGTCCGCGGTGGCCTCGTCCAGGATGGCGACCGGCGGGTCGGCGAGGACGAGGCGGGCCAGAGCCAGGTGCTGGGCCTGGGTCACCGTGAGCCGGTGCCCGCCGTCGCCGACCACCGTGGCGAGCCCGTCGGGCAGCGCCTCGGCCCAGGCCAGGGCGCCGACCCGGGTGAGCGCGGCCCGCAGTTCCCCGTCGGTGGCCTGCGGCCGGGCCAGCCGCAGGTCCTCGGCCAGCGGCCCGGCGAACACATGGACTTCCTGGCTGATCAGTGTCACCGCCCGCCGGACGCCGGCGGGGCCGAGCTCCCCGGCATCGACACCGCCGAGTGTGATGACGCCCTCGGACGGCTGGTGGACACCGGCGATCAGCTTCGCCAGGGTGGTCTTGCCGGCCCCGCTCGCGCCGACCAGGGCCACCCGCTCCCCGCTGCGCACCTCCAGGTCGACCTCGCGCAACACCGGGTGTCCGGGCACGTAGGCGTGGCTGAGCGCGCAGACCTTGACGGAGCCGTCCACCGGTACGGAGGGCCGGTCCGGCTCGCGCTCATCGGGCAGATCGGACACGCCGACCAGGCGGGCCAGGCTGGCGCCGGCGGACTGGGCGTCGTCGAGGAGGAAGAGCGCGGCGTTGATGGGATTGAACAGGCTGTGGAAGTAGAGGGCCGCCGCGGTCGCCGTACCGATGCTCACGGAGCCGTTGTCGACCAGGATGAACCCGGTGAACAGGACCGCTGCCAGACCGACGAACTCGGCCAGGTTGAGCCGTGAGAAGAAACCCGAGACGAGGCGGATGCCCCGCAGCGCGAGGTCGACGGATTCCTGCGACCGCCGTTCGAGGAGTTCGGCGTGCCGTCCGTTCAGCCGGAACGCGCGTACGGTCCGCACGCCCCCGAAGCTGTCGAGCAGCTGGTGCTGAAGGGCGCCGGTCGCCACTCGGTGCCGGGCGTACAAGGGGGTGGCGCGCGGCATGTACCACCGGACCGTGAGGACATGGACCGGCATGGCCAGCAGCACGGCGAGGAGGAAGCGCCAGTCCAGGACAGCCAGCCCGACCAGTGTCAGCACGATGGTGAGAAGGGCACCGCTGAACTCCGGTAGCGCCTGGCGTACCGCCTTCGCGATCCGGGTCACATCGCCGGTCACGCGAGAGGTCAGGTCGCCCGAGCCGGCGTCTTCGACGCGTTCGAGGGGAAGTCGCAGCGCCCGCTCGATGAACCGCTCGCGCAGGCTCGCGAGGACGCTCTCGCCGAGCCGGGCGACGAGGGAGGTGCCGGCCGCGGTCGCGATGCCGCGTGCCACCGCCACCGCGAGGAGGAGGACCATCGGCAGTGTCAGCGAGCCGGGGCCCCGCCGCTCGACGACCAGGTCGACGATATGGCCGAGCAGCGGGGCGGTCAGCAGCCCGATGCCGGTTCCGACGACCAGCACGCTCACCGCGGCCACCGCCTGCGGCCGGTGGCGGCGCAGCAACGCGCCGACGACGGCAAGGGTCTGGGCGCCGGTGGCGATCGGCAGGAGTGCGCGATCCGGCGCGCTGGTCGCGCTCATCGTCCGCCCTTCGTCGTTCATGTCGTCGGCGCTCGCGCCGTCGTCGGTCACAGCCGTCATGTCAGGACCACCGAGCGGTACGCCTCGTCGGTGGCGACGAGCTCCGGATGGCGGCCGTCGGCGCTCACGGCGCCGTCTTCGAGCACGACGACGCGATCGGTCACGGCGAGCAGGGCGGGGCTGGTGGTGACCAGGATCGTGGTGCGGCCACGGCGCAGCTCCCTCAGGCGGGCGGCGATGCGGGACTCGGTGACCGTGTCGACAGCGGTGGTCGGGTCGTGGACGACCAGCACCGGGTGGTCCGCGGCCAGCGCCCGGGCCAGCGCGACCCGCTGACGCTGTCCGCCGGACAGTGACCGTCCGCGCTCGGTGAGCGGGGTGTCCGCACCCCGGGGCAGGGCCCGAGCGACGTCGTCCGCCGCCGAGGCGGCCAGCGCGGGCTCGACGTCCGCCGCATCGCCGTCCGCTGTATCGATTTCCGCTGTATCGATTTCCGTTGGGGCCCGTACGTTGTCGAGCAGGGTGCTCTCGAACAGGGCCGCGTCGTGGTGGGCGACCAGGATCGCGCGTCGGACGCCGTCGGGGTCGAGCTCGGACAGGGATACGCCGTCGAGCTCGATCGCCCCTTCCGCGGGGTCGAGTTCCCGGCCGAGGCACAGCAGCAGGTCGGTCGCCACGGCCGGGTCCCTGGCGACGAGGCCGACCAGGCTTCCGGGGGCGATGTCCAGGTCGAGTCCCCGCAGCGCGCCGTGCGTGACGCCGCGCAGCCGGAGCCGTCCGGCGACCGGATCGGGCGTCGCGGCCGAGCCCGCTGTGACGGCGGGGGAGGAGGTCAGTACCTCCGCGATGCGGTCGGCGGAGGCGCGCCCCTGCGCGAATTCGGCGTTGACGTAGGTCAGCAGCTGGAACGGCCCGAGCAGGAACTGCGCGAGTCCGACCGCCGCCACCAGCTCGCCGACACTGATCGTGCCCCGCATCGCCAGGTACGCGCCGACCAGCCCGATGGCCGCGATGAAGATCCCGGTCAGGGTGAGGATCGCGCCATCGTGCCAGGCCCGGCTCCGGGCGGCCCGCAGCGCCGCCGCCAGTGAGTCCTGACTGGTCCGCCGGTACCGGGTCACGGCAGCCTGCTCGGCGCCGATGCCCTTGAGTACCCGCAGGCCCGCGACCAGGTCGGCGGCGACGCCGGAGGCGTGCGCGGCGCGCTCCTGCTCGACCTCACTGCGCTGTTCGAGGGGTCGGCTGATCCGGTGGCCGAGCCACAACAGGGGCGGGATGCCGAGCAGGACGAGCAGGCCGAGCGGTACCGAGATCCGGAGCAGTACCACCGCGCTGATGGCCAGTCCGGCGAGGGCCGAGATCCCGTACGGCAATGCGGCCGCCACCGCGCCCACCCGGGCGGTGTCGCCGGTGGCGACGGCGGTCAGTTCGCCGGGGAGCCGGCCCGTGTCCGCTCCGCCTCCGGGGTGGAGCACCCTGGCGCCGAGGTCGAGCCGTAACCGGTGTGCGGCCCGTTCACCGGCCCCGTCGGTGATCCTGGCAGCGGTGCGGTAGCAGGTGGACAGGACGAAGAAGAGGACGGCGAGTACGAGGAGCCAGCGCAGCAGGGCTCCGGAGGAACCGGTCGCCACCGCTTCGTCGATGATGACGCCGATGACGACGGGAACCATCGCCTCGCAGCCTTGGTGGGCCATGCCGAGGAGCGATGCCCCGGTCACGCGGCGGCGCTGGCCACCGATCGTCCGCCGCAGGACATGGCCCCCGGTGGGTCCTCCATCGCGCATGCGGTACCTCCGCGGAGATGGTCGGATGGTTAGGTAAGGCTACTCTAAGGAATTCGCGTACCCATGGGTGCGCGGATGTGTGCGTACGTTCTCTACTGGCCTACTGTGCTTGCTCGTTGACCGTCCGGAGCGGCTCGGTTAGGCTCACCTAAGTTGCTCGTCTCATTGTGTCGATGCCGCATCTCGTGCGTGATGTGCGACCTGCCGCCGGGGGGTAGTACGTGCTGTCGGTCGATACCCAGGTGGCATCCGGGAGCGGGACCGAAGGCCCCCCTCCGCCACCGACGCGCCGCGGCTCGGCGGCGGCGCTGCGCGGCCTCGGACTCCTCGTGGCGCTCGGCGCGCTGGTCCTGATCGCCCTGCTCGGCGTGTGGCTGGGCACCAGGGACATCCCGTTCACCTCGACGTGGCACGTCCTGTGGCACAACGACGGGTCGGAGACGGCGGTCGTCATCCACGACTACCGCGTCCCCCGCACCCTGCTCGGCCTCCTGGTGGGCATGGCACTGGGACTGTCGGGCGCCCTCATGCAGGCGTTGACCCGCAATCCGCTCGCCGACCCCGGCCTGCTCGGCGTGAGCCTGGGCGCATCGACCGGAGTGGTGGTGGCCATCGCGTTCCTCGGAGTGGGCACGGCCCTCGGCTACGTGTGGTTCGCCTTCGCCGGCGCGGCGATCGCCTCCGTCGTGGTCTACCTGCTCGGCTCGGCCGGCCGGACACTGGCCACCCCCGACCGGCTGGTCGTCGCGGGAGCGGCGGTCACGGCCGTGCTGTACGCCTTCAACTCGGCGGTCCTGCTGCTCGACCCGCGGGCGTTCAACCAGTTCCGGTTCTGGACGGTGGGCGCGCTCGCGGGGCGGCGCATGGACGTCGTGTACGTGATCCTGCCCTTCGTCGTGGTGGGCATCGTCATCGCCCTGGTGCTGGCCCCGTCACTGAACGCCCTGGCCATGGGCGAGCAGATGGGACGCGCCCTGGGCGTCAACGTCGGCCGGACGCGGGCGTTCGGCGTCGTCGCCGTGATGCTCCTGTGCGGCGCCGCCACCGCCGCGGCCGGCCCGATCGCGTTCGTCGGCCTGGTGGTGCCGCACGTGGCCCGTTTCGTGGTGGGCCCCGACCAGCGCTGGGTGATGGCGTACTCGATACTGCTCGCGCCGATCCTGCTGATCGGCGCGGACGTCCTGGGCCGGGTACTCGGCGCGCCCGGCGAAGTACAGGTCGGCATCGTCACCGCGTTCATCGGAGCACCACTGTTCCTCGCCCTGTGCCGCCGCCGGAAGCTGGTCATGCTGTGAACGCCTCACCGGAGGCCGAGCCCTCCGCCACCACCGGTCCCCGGGTGATCAGCGGTACGGTCCTGCGTACCCGCAGGGGCGGCTACTCCCTGCGGATCCAGGGCCGCACGGTGGCCGTGACCTCCGCACTGCTCGTCGCGCTCGTCCTGGTCACGGGATTCACCCTGACCACCGGGGACTTCGAGCTGTCGGTCGCGGAAGTGCTCCAGGCGCTCACCGGAAGCGGGTCGGGCGGAGCCGACTTCATCGTCAACACGCTGCGCATGCCCCGGCTGGTGACCGCGCTGTGCGTCGGGGCCGCGCTGGCGGTCAGCGGCGCGATCCTGCAGAGCCTGACCCGCAACTCGCTCGGCAGCCCGGACATCATCGGCTTCACCAACGGGTCGGCGACCGGCGCTCTGGTGGTCATCGTCGTGCTCCACGGCAGCATGACCCAGATCGTGCTCGGGGCACTGGCCGGCGGACTGGCCACGGCGGTCGCGGTCTACCTGCTGGTGTTCAGCGGCGGCCTGCAAGGGTTCCGGCTCGTCGTCATGGGCATCGGCGTCAGCGCCCTGCTGCTCGCCGTGAACTCGTACCTGATCACCCGGGCGTCCTGGCAGGAGGCGCTGGAGGCGCAGGCATGGCTGATCGGCAGCCTGGGCAACCGGGGCTGGGACCACGCGGCCGCCGTCGCCATCGCCGTGGCGATCCTGCTGCCCCTCGCCTTCGGCCTCGGCAGCAGGCTGAACATGGTGGAGATGGGCGACGACACGGCGATGGCCCTCGGCGTCGACGTGGTCCGCAGCCGGCTCGCCCTCCTCGTCATCAGCGTCGCACTGGCCGCGTTCGCCACCGCGGTGACCGGCCCCATCTGGTTCATCGCGCTGGCCGCGCCCCAGCTCGCCCGCAAGCTGATCCGTTCGTCCGGTCCCGCTCTGGTCCCGGCCGCCCTCATGGGCGCCGTCCTGCTGGCCGTGAGCGACATCGCCGTTCAGCGCGTCTTCTCGCCCGCTCTCCTGCCGGTGGGTATCGCCACCGGCACCATCGGCGGGCTCTACCTCATCTGGCTGCTGGTCACCGAGTCGCGAAAGAGCCGCGCATGACAGGAACGATCCCCCCGACGGCCCGGCTGCGGGCCGAGGACCTGACCCTCTCCTACGACCAGCGGACCGTGGCCACGAACCTCGGCGTGGTCATTCCCGACCACTCCTTCACCGTGATCATCGGTCCGAACGCCTGCGGAAAGTCGACCCTGCTTAAAGCACTCGCCCGGATGCTGAAGCCCCGGGCGGGGGAGGTGTACCTCGACGGCGCGGCCATCTCCTCCTACCGCACCCGCGAAGTCGCGCGACGGATCGGGCTGCTCCCGCAGTCCTCGACCGCGCCGGGGGGCATCACGGTGGGCGACCTGGTGGCCCGAGGCCGCTATCCGCACCAGCGCATGCTCAAGCAGTGGTCCGCCGAGGACGAGGCCGCCGTCATCGAGGCGATGCGGCAGACCGGCGTACTCGAACTCGCCGACCGGCCCGTCGACGACCTCTCCGGCGGCCAGCGGCAACGCGTATGGCTGTCCATGGTGCTGGCGCAGCAGACCTCCATCGTGCTCCTGGACGAACCGACGACCTACCTGGACATCGCCCACCAGGTCGAGGTGCTGAACCTGTGCGCCGACCTGCACGAGCGCAAGGGCCAGACGGTCGTCGCGGTGCTGCACGACCTCAACCAGGCCTGCCGCTACGCCAGTCACCTCGTGGTGATGAGGGCCGGCGGCACGGTCGCCGCCGAAGGCGACCCCGCGACGGTCATGACCGCCGAGCTGATCGAGGACGTGTTCGGACTGCCCTGCCGGATCATCGACGACCCGGAGACCGGCACTCCGCTGATGGTGCCCACCGCCCGCAAGCGCCCCGCCATGGCGGGCGACACCGCTCAGGAAACCTCCTAGGGACGGACTGGCCATGCTGTGTACGCGGCTGACGAACGCCCACATCATCACCATGGACCCGGACCACCCCGTCGCCCACGACCTGGGTATCTGGCGCGGCCGGATCGTGGGCCTGGACGAGGCCGTCACCTCTCTTCCCGCACGCGAGGTCGTCGACCTCCAGGGCGCCACCGTGCTGCCCGGGTTCATCGACAGCCACGTACACCTGGCATGGACGGGGCTGAAGGCGGGGACCCCGAGCGTCGCACCGTGCGAGCGGATCGAGGACGTGCTCGCGGCCGTGGAAGACGCCGTCTCCCGGAAGGGTTCCCCCGGCGCCTGGGTGGACATCGCCGGGTACGACCAGCGGCCACTGGGCCGCCACCTGACCGCTGCCGAGCTCGACGGGGTCAGCCACGGGCGCAAAGTGTTCCTGATGCACGACTCGGGACACGCCTGTGTGGTCAACAGCGCTGTCCTGAACCTGCTGCCCGCTGATGTCCCGCACGAGAACGGATACCTCGCCGAGGCGGCCATGGGCGCCGCACGGCGGCTCCGGCCACCCCGTTCCCAGGACGATCTGGCGGACGCGATCGCGCGCGCCGGGCGGATCTGCCTGTCCGAGGGAGTGACGGCCTGCTCCGAAGCGGGCATCGGCGGCGCCCTGTTCGGCCACAGCCCGGTCGAGCTGGCCGCCTATCAACTCGTCCGGGAACAGGGCCGGCTGCCCCTGCGCGTGCAGCTCATGGTGTCCGGGGACGTGCTGCACCCGGTCGACGCGCACGGCGACGGCTTCCCCCGCGCTCTCGATCTCGGCCTGCGCACCGGGTTCGGCGACGACTGGCTCTCCGTGGGCGCGCTCAAGATCTGGACCGACGGCGGCATGATGGCCCGTACCGCCGCGCTGAGCAGCCCGTACGACGGCATGGACCACGCCGGGGAGTTGCAGGACGATCCCGAGCGCATCACGCGGACGATCGTCGACGGCCATCTCGCCGGATGGCAGCTCGCCGTCCACGCCATCGGCGACCGCGCCGCCGATCTCGCACTGCACGCCTTGGAACGGGCGCAGCGCATCCGGCCACGCCCGGACGCACGGCACCGCATCGAACACGCCGGCCTGATCCGGCCCGACCAGCTCGCCCGCTTCGCGCGCATCGGCGCGATCGCGGTGGTCCAGCCGAACTTCCTGCGCTACTTCGGGGACGACTACGCGTCGATCATGGGTGAGGACAGAGCCCCCTGGCTGTACCGGGGCAAGGGGTTCCTGGACCACGGCATCACGCTGGTGGGCAGCTCCGACCGTCCCGTCGCGGACGGCTCGCCGCTGCGGGCCATCCAGTTCATGGTCGAGCGCGCCTCCGCCTCGGGCCGGGTCATCGGCCCGGACGAGGGCATCACGGTGGACGACGCCCTGCGCTCGTACACCGTCGGCGGAGCCTTCGCCTGCCGCTGGGAGGACAGCGCGGGCACGCTCACACCGGGCAAGCGCGCCGACCTGGTGGTGCTGGGAGACGACCCGCGCCGCGTCAGCACGTCGCGCATCGGTGACATCGAGGTGGCCGCGACCTTCGTCGACGGCCGCGAGACGGGGAAGGCTGCGTGATGACCACGCTCCGCACGAAGGACGATTCCGTCGAACGCTACGCGTACCTGTGGCAGTCACCCTCCGTCCCGCACCGGTGGGTCATCTGGAACGACGCCGCCGGGGAGAGCATGGTCTTCGACCGGGAGTTCAACTGCCCGGAGGACATCGACGGCGAGGTGACCCTGCGCGAGGTTCTGCGCAGGATGCGCGAGGCGGGAGTACCGGAGAGCGACGACTATCCGGGGCGCCCTTGCTCGTAGGGCGGACCCGGCCGTCCCTGACACCGCACCCCGAAGGAGGGGCCTGGCACTGAGGTGTCGCGCCCGGCAGAGCGCGCCGACTCGGCTGCCCCGTCTCCCGCGTGTGCGTGCGTCCGGGTGTGGGCAGGAAGCAGCCGGGAGAGTGGAGGGGGCATGACGACAGAGCCTGCCTGGGAATTCCGCGATGACCGTGGTCATTTGGCGGCAGCGCCGAAGCGGCCGTCCAGAGTGGTCGCCTACCTGCAGGCCGGGGCGGCGCTGTGGGACCACGGCATCCGACCCGTCGGGGTCTTCGGTTCGACGCACGACGGCGCTGTCCCGGATCCGGTGAAGGCGGACGCACTGCCGTTGCGGTCCACCCCCTACCTTGGTGCGGGGGCAGGGCTTGATGTGAATGCTCTGCTCGGCGCCGGCCCCGAGCTCGTCGTCGCTGTCTCCTACGGTGGGGGCGATGTCTACGGCATCGACCCGGACGCGGCCAAGTACCTGGGCGAGCGGGTCCCGTTGGTCGTTCTCGACGTCGGCGGCGGCCGTGCACTCGCAGGGATCCGGGCACGCTTCACCGCCCTGGCCCGCCACTTGGGCGCCCCCGACCGTCCCGAACTCGACGACGAACTCGCCCGCTCGGAACGCCGGTTGCGCGAGGCCGCCGCCTCCGGGCCGCGGCGCCGGGTGCTGGCCCTCTCACCCGCGGGCCCGGACACGGTCCACCTCGCCAGAGCCCGGACCTGGCCCGACCTGGCAGCGCTGGCGGAGCTCGGTGTCGCCTTCCCGGAACCGGCGGAGGGTCCCGGAGTCAACTGGGCCTCGACAAGCTGGGCGCAGGCCGCGTCGATGAAGCCGGACCTGCTGCTGGTGGACGCCCGCGCGCACGCCGCACCCTTGGGCGAGGCTCTGGGACGCGGGACTCCCACCGTGCCGTGGAACCCGGAGCTCCCGCCGAGCGTGTCCGCGTACCTGCGGTTCGCGACCCGGGTGACGGAGGCGCTGGCTACCTGGAGTGCTGGATGATTCCTGGTCGCCTGCCGCCATCAGCGTCGGACGATGCCGGTGATCTTTGATTGCTCACGCCCGGTTGAAGTCGTTACTGTTTGACATTCAAGTGGGCCATGGGCTGCCAGGAGCAGGGAACGGGGGTTCGGGAATGAGTCAGGGGTACGTCGCGGACCCCGCCGGGACCGCTCGGGACATCACCTCCCTGCTTGAGCGTGCCGGGCTCGAACGCGGGGACATCCTCCGCGTGGAGGGCGAGGGCGGCCTCTCGTACGCCTCGGGGCTTCCCGTGGAGGACGTGGAGGCGTTGCTGCGCGGTGAGCCGCTGCCGCAGGGTGACGGCGGCGGGGCGGACCCGGTGGAAGAGCGTCACCGCCGCGTGGTTGCCCGGATCGTCTTCCTGCGCTCCACGCGACTGCGCACTTACCCCGACGGCCGGCGGCGTGCGTACTCACTGGCGGAAGTCGCGGCGGGTGCGGGGACGAGTACGCAATGGCTCGACCGGATGATCAGGACGGGGAAGGCTCCGAATCTCGATCACGCGGCCGGGATCGCGGGCTTCTTCGGAGAGAGCATCGAGTTCCTCGTCGCTACGCCCGCCCAGGCGCTGGACCGGGTGCTCCAGCTGATCCACAAGGACCTTCTGAAGCGGACCGTCGCGCGCCAGGACCTGGACATTCAGCGTCTCAGGAAGACCGACTACGCCGGCTCTCCCGACTCTGATCTCAGCGTCGTCGACTACGCCGCACGCGCGCTCGCCGATGTGCCGGAAGACACCGCACAGCCCATCATCGCCCTCATCGAATCCGTTGCCAGGCGCTCGCGCGAGGAGCGCGCGCGGGAGAGCCGGGCGGACGCGCACGGATAGCCCGCCTCATCTCGGGCCGGAACTCCCGGCACGGTGAGCGAGAGGCGGTCGTGTCCGACCGGTCGCGGCCGAACTCGGCCCGCTGCGCCTCCTCTTGCACGGCGTGCCGGCGGCCGCCCACGGCCCGGGGTCGACGCGTACGCCGTGCCCGTACGAGGACAGTCCGCCCATTAGCCGGGAAAAGGGCCTCTGGCCAGGGACGATGTACGCCAGGCGCTGGTTGCTTGTGCTCGGTGGAGTGGCTACTGTCGCGGACGCGAGGAACTGAACGAGTGCCGTGCGGCGTTCGAAGGCTCGAAGAACGGTGCACGGCAAGGGATGCGTCCGGGTGGGGAAGACATGTGGGACGCGGTGGGAATTTCGCGCGCGATGAAGCGCCATCGGGACGAACTGTTCGCGGGGGTGTCACGTCCGGCCGGGCAGGATCCGCATGAGCTGTTCCGCGCGATCTGCGCCTATCTGACGGAGCGCGGCGGCCGTGAGGTCCGACTCATGCTGGAGCCGTTCCCCGCTGACACGGTCAGCGGGCTCTGGCTGGACTTGGGCGACCACGAAGTGGTCGTGGTGGAGAAGAACACCCCGCCCATGCACCAGATGGTGATACTGGGACACGAGCTGTGGCACCGCCAGGAGCGCCGGTCCGGTCAGCCCGGCAGTGCGGCCGGCAGGGCCGCGGCCGCCCGTATGCTCGGCAACCAGTGGAGCATCGGTGACGCGGTCACCCATGTCGCGGCGCGCACCGACTACAGCGTGGCCGAGGAACGGCGGGCGGAGAGGTTCGGCCGTCTGCTGGCGGCGAAGTTCCGGCCGTTCCTGCTCGGCAAACGTGGCAGCACACCCCCCGACGATCTGGTCGGCCGTATCTGGGCATCGCTGGAGGGCTGATGACGCACGAAGGCGCCAGCTACTACGTTCCCGCCACCGTACTGGGCACGGCCCTGCTGGCGAAGTCGCCCGCACTCCTGCGGGGGTGGCGCAGCCCGACGGTCCGGACGGTGAACCTTCTGCTGTTCCTGCCCTGCGTGGGCTTGATCTTCTCCTCGGCGCCGACCATCACCGCCGTCAACCGGCTTACCGGCATCAGCAATCTCTCGGCCCTCCTCGTCCACTGCATCATGACGGCCTATTCGTGCGCCTCTCTGGTGCTGCTGGACTACTGGAGAGGGGGATCGGGGAACGCCCGTACGTGCCGGCGCGTGCGGGTGTGGAAGATCGGCTGCGGCGTCGTGATCGTGACGCTGGTGGGGCTGTTCGCCCTGGGCGACGTTCCGGTGGAGCGTCCCCGGGACTTCGACACCTACTACGCCACCGCCCCGTTCATCAGGGAAATGCTGGTGCTCTACCTGCTCGCGTACGTTGCCGCCGGCGTGGCCACGGCCGTCGTGTGCTGGAACTGGATATTCGACATCGACCGCAGGACGGCACTCGAGACGAAGACGGCGGTCGACAGATCCTTGCGGGTCGGCCTGCTCGTCCTGGTGCTCGCGGCCTTGGGCAACATCATTTTCGGCTCGTTCAAGCTGACCGCCATCGCTGCCCGCTGGGCGGGCCGGGACTGGGACGCGCTGAACGACGGCCTGGCGCCCTTCATGTCGGTCAGCGGGATGATGATCGGTGTCGGGCTCCTCGTACCGGCCTACGGACCCGGACTGATCGACCGGGTGTGGAACCCGTTGATCGGCATCACCGCCCTGCGCCCCCTGTGGCGTCTGGTCCGCCAGCCGGGGCCCACCCCCAGGAACGCGGTGTTCCTTCCCCCGCCTTGGTACGCCGGACCCGAGCAGGTCCTGCTCTACCGGATGACCACGATTCACGACTGGATGCTCGAACTGTGCGTCTACTGCACGGACGAAGTACGTGAGCTGGCCTACCAGCGGGCGAAGGAGAACGGGGCCCCGGAGCGCGAAGCCGTGGCCGCCGGCCTCGCCGCCATGTTCACGGCAGCAGCCGGCGACCGTGCGCGCAAGTCACCGCCGCGCACTGAGCAGAGCGCCCTCGCGGTAGCCGCCATGCGGTCGGCGGAAGCGCAGGACCGTGACCCGCTGGTGTCGATCTCCCGGGCCCTGGCGGCGGCACCCGGCCGTGGCGGCCGGCGCCGGCCGTATCGGCGCGCGCGCACACGAGGCACGGACGAGAATGCTCCGGTGCTGATGCCCTGAGGAGCCGGCGGCATCTCTGCCGTCGGCCCTCAGGGTGTTTCAGTACGCCACCGCTCAGTGTGCGGTCAGCCGGTTGACGATCGCGCTGAAGCCGTCATACGCGGCACTCGTGAGCTCCCTGGCGACGTGCGGGATGTCCTTCGCCACCTTGGCGATCACCCTCGCCTTCCCGAAGGTGATGAGGCTGAGCCCTGCGATCATGACGGACCTGCGGAACTCCTCGCTGTCGAATCCGTAGCCCATCCCGGTGTAGAACGCGGTCGCGAAGTCGAAGACGACGGCGGTCACACTCAGGACGAGTGCATACCCCTCCAGATACATGGCGGCGGGAATACCGGCTACGGTCATGCCGGCGCCCACACCGGCGAGACCGGCCACGACGCTGCCCACGCCGACGTAGAAGGCCATTTCATGGCTGCGGTGGGCGGCGTCCTTCCACTCCGACGTGGGTACACCCCACCTGACCTCGTCGTGCTCGGGGGCGTCGGCCAGGTTCGTCCTGGCGGCCTCGGCTGCCGCCATCACTTCCGCGGCCAGCTCGGCCTCTGCCCTGTCCTGCGCCTCCCGCTTGAGGACCGCCTCCAGGCGAGCCGCGCCGGCCGCGCCGGCCGCCTCTGTTTCGTTCTTGCCCGCCAGGATCGCGGAGGCGCGGGCCTGAGTCGCCCACGCCTTCGCGTTGGCGGCGGAGGTGAGCGCGGTGCGAGCGGACTTGATGGCCTGGTTGGCGGAGTAGTTCGCCGAGCGGGCGGCGAAGCGGGCGGTGGCCGCTGCCTGCTTCGCCCGGTCGGCCGAGGCCTGCGCGTTGCGGGCGGACGCTTCGGCCTGGTCCGCGTACGCGTTCGCCTGCTGAGCGGAGGCGGCGGCTCGAGTGGCCGCCTGCTGGGCCTTCCCTGCCCACATCTCCGCTTCCGCGCCGGCCTTGCGAGCCGTGGCCGCGGCCTCCTGGGCGCGGGCGGCATCCTCCTGCGCCTTGTCGGCGATCTTCGCGGCCGCGGCGATGGCACCCTGCATGGCCGCGACGTGGGTGGCGAAGTCGTGGTCCAGCTGCGCGGTCTCGTACTGGACGGAGGCGATGAACTTACGGCGCATCCACGCGGGACCCTCGAGAGCTGCCTGGACATGGGCCTTGGTGTACGGACCCGCGGTCTGGAGGAGGGTCGCGGTGGCCACCGCGTCGTCCTCCTGCTGCGCCTTCTCGTACGTGACGGCGAGGAACTTGTGCAGCGCCTCGGCCGTTCCGGCGTCCAGCGCCGCGTTGGCCGCCTCGGCCACCGCGCGGCCGGGCTTCTCGGCCAGCACACGGACGACCACGACACGGTTGTCCATGGCCGCCGCCTGGATGGCACCGGTGCGGAGGAACGTTGCCGCGGCGTCGGGATCGCTGCTCTTCAGCGCCGCGGTCGCGGCGAAGGCGACCTTCGAGGGGGAGACCCGGGCGAGGTGGACGGTGGTCTCGCGGTCGTCCTGCCGTTGTGCGATCTGCCGGTCGCTGTCGACCCAGGCGTGGACGTCCGCGTCCGTACCGGCCAGGGCGAACTGGGCGGCCTCCCGGGACCAGATGCCGTGGGAGTCCATGACGGCGAGGGCCGCCTTGCGGCCCACGGCGGCGGCCGCTGCCAGGTTCCCGGCGCGCAGCGCCGATTCGGCCTGCGCGATGAGGTCCTTCGTCGCCTGGGAGGTCTGCTCGGCCTGGCTGCGCTTCGCCTCGGTCTCCGCCTTCCAGCGGACTTCGGCCTGGGCGAATATGCGCATTTCCTCGATGGCCCGCTGCGTTTCGTGGTCCAGCCGCTGCTGTTCGGCCTCGCGCGCGTCCTTCTCCACCTTGATCGCCTGGATAACCGCGTCCGTGGCCTTGTCGGCGGCCTTGGTGGCCTCGTTGGCGAACTCGGTGGACTTGTTCGCGTAGTCCACCGCCTGGCCGGCGTACGTGACGGCCCACTCGGCGGCGTCCGCGGCCTTCTCCGCATGGGCGGCCGCACTGTAGGCGGCGTTCCGGGCGTTTCGCGCCGCCGTCGCGGCCGCGCTCGCGAGAGCCTGCGCCGTTCCGGCGGCGTTGGTGGCGATCCAGGCGTTCGTGCTGGCGATCCGGGCCTGACGTGTGGCTTCCGCGGCCTCCGACTGGGCCACACCGGCCGAACTCTCCGCGGACCTCTGGGCAGCCTCCGCCGTGGCTGCGGCCTGGCGTGCCGCGCCGGCGGCATTGGCGCCGATGTCAGCGCACTTCTGCGCGGCGTCGGCGGCCTGCTCGGCCTGATCCGCCGTGGCGCGGACCTTGGCGGCGATGTTCCGGGCGAAGACGGCGGCATCCTTGGCCTTGCCGGACAGAGTGGCGTTGTTGGAGGCGTCGATAGCCGCCCTGTACGCCCGTGACGCGGCGGTGCCCGCGGCGGCCGCCGCCTGGCTCGCGGCCATGGCGGCGTTCGCGGCGCGACGGGAAGCCTGAATGGCGGCATGGGCGGCGTTGGTGGCCATCCGCGCCGCGTCGGACGCTCCCTTCGCGGCCTCGGCCGCCTTGCGGGCCGCCTGGGCTGCCTTCACGACGTCATTCTCCGCCAGGCGGGCCTCGGCCTCCGCGGTTTCCGCGGCTTCCTTGGCCTTGGCCGCGGCTTCCACGGCCCGGGCGCAGGCCTCTTCGGCCTGCTTCGTCTTCGCTTCGGCCGTCTTGCCCTCCCGTTGGGCGACGGCGACGAGTTCCTCGATCTTGGACCGCTCCTGATCGCGGGCGCGGGCGATGTGCTGGCCGGTGTCGAGGAACCATTCGACCTCGGTTTCCGTGCCCGACAGGGCCCTGTTGGCGTACTTCTGCACCTCCGGGCCCGCCAGCATCAACAGCTTGGAGGCCTCGACGCGCATGTCCTCCAGCCGGGCCGTGAACTGGTCCGTGGTGAGGAACTTCTCCAGCGCGGCCGGGGAGCCGTCGGTGAGGGCGGCGTTGCCGGCCTTCGTCACGGCCTTCCCACTGGTGGCCATCACCGTGGCGGTGGCGACCCGCAGGTCCTCCACGTGGGGGGACTTGAAGCCGCCCGCGAGGAACGCGGAGATGGCGGAGTCGCCACCGTTGAGCGCGGCGGTCGCTTCACGACGGGTCCCCTTGCCGGCCACCGCGAGGCTGTTCAGGAGCGCGGCGCGGTTGTCCACGGCGGTTTCCGACGCAAGTCTGACGGCCAGGAAGTTCTGCACGTCGCCGTCGGACCCGGTCAGCGCGGCAGCGGCGGCGGCACGAACGGCCTTCCCTCCCAGCACCCATGCCTTGACGACCTTGGCGCGGTCGGTGTCCGGCAGGAGGAAGGGGTCGTCTTGCGGAGGCGCTGCCTCGGCCCAGGCTGCCGTGGGGTTGAGAACGAGGCTGGAAGCGGTGACGACGGCCGTGGTGGCCGCGATGGCGCCGAGAATGCGCCGCCTACTCCAATAAATGGTGTCCAAAACGGTCCTTCGCAATCGGCGCATGGCACGCCGCAAAAGAGTGCGGCGGGTCCAGGGCGGCAAGGTGTGAGTCGCGTTTCAATCGCCGGACCATGGAACGCATTGCGAGGTCCGAGAGGCGCGCAGCATGACCCTACGCGGCGACACGCCGCTTTGGCTAGACGGTAGATGATGGAGAATCAACTTCTATTTATGGTGCCCGATCTGACGGCCTGCACGAAGGCGCGGACTGGCTGCCCAAATCGGACATAAGTTCCCTGAGTGGCACATACTCCCTGGTCGGCACCTCGGCTTCGTGTGAGTCAAGTCACTTACTCCAGAGGCCCGTCGGAGTCGTTCGCTGCACATGAGCCCACCCGTACGGCATCTGGTGAACGGAGGTCTTCGCGCTGCTGTCAATGCGGGAAAGTTGACTGACGGGCTCTCATCTTCGTTTTCCTGGACTTGATTTCTGCTCGAGGTGTGCGGTTAAGATCCCGGAGGAAGTTGGGGGCTTCCAAGGAGAGAACACCCGTCTTTGGTGCACCTCTTGTTGGTTGGACATGAGCCTTCGCATCCGTATGGCACTTTCCGGGCAGCGCCCGGAACTGAAGACTGGGGTAGGGATGAAGGCACGCAAGAAGCTCGTCCGCACAGTGGCCGCCGCCACGGCCGCCGGCGCGCTGGCATGGCTGGCGATCACGGGCGCCAACGGTGCCGCCGCGGGCGGCACCGCCACGGACGCCGCCGCGATGAAGTCCATCGCCGAGGAAGGCCCGGGCTACGCCATCGAGGACTTCGGCTACCCGAACGCCGACAAGATCCTCGCCGAGCGGAACATCACCCTCAAGCGCGGTGACGGCCACATCCTCCTCGCCGACTGCGCGAGCGCGACCGACCTCATGGAGATCTGGTCCCGCGCGAACGAGAAGATCTGCTTCCGGGTCACCGGAACCAGCGGCTACCTGACTCTGGAGATCCCCTCGGTCTTCGCCGTCAAGGGCAACAACTACTCCGCCCAGGTCGACATGAAGGTCGGCGAGGAGGAGAAGACGTGGGACGTGAACAAGAACTCCTGGACCGCCGTCGGTGAGAGCGCCGACGAGCAGGGCCGCGAGTTCATGCTCATGGAGATCCGGACCACCACGTAACGCCTGTACGGCACTGGCAGGGGTCAGCCAGCACCGCCGACAGGAACGGCGGTCGGACACGCGTCCGGCCGGTACTCGATCGCTTCCCCACGCACCTGTTCACCGAAGGAAGAACCATGCTCGCACTCCGTACGCGCCCGGCGCGGATAACCGGTCTGCTCTCCGCCACCGCGGTCGCCGCAGGCCTGATCTCGGCCGCCCCCGCCCTCGCGGTGGCCGGCCCGGAGGCTCCGGCCGACACGTACAAAGCCGTCGTGAAGCTGAACATCGGCGACGAGGCCAACTCCCGTGCCTGCACGGCGACCCTGCTCGACCAGAACTGGATCGTCACGGCCGCCAGCTGCTTCGCGGCCACCCCCGGTACGGCGGTCCCGGCCGGCAAGCCGGCGCTGAAGTCCATCGCCACGCTGTCCGACGGCCGGGCTGTCGAGGTCGTCGACCTCGCACCCCGTACCGACCGTGACCTGGTCCTGGGTCGCCTGGCCGGCGCCGCCACCGGTCTCCCGGGCGTCCGGATCGCCCCCGCGGCCCCCACGGCCGGCACCGACCTCACCTCGGCCGGGTTCGGACGTACGAAGACCGAGTGGGTCCCCGACGAGCTCCACACGGGCACCTTCACCACCAACGCCTCCGACGCCGGCACCCTCACCGTCACCGGCAAGGGCACCGACGTCCTCTGCAAGGGCGACACCGGCGGTCCGCTCCTCAACGCGGCCGGCCAGCTCGTCGGCGTCAACAGCCGCTCCTGGCAGGGTGGTTGTCTCGGCGCCCCCGCCACCGAGACCCGCACCGGGGCCATCTCCGCGCGGGCCGACAACCTGAGCGCGTGGGCCGCGGAGGTCCGCTCGCTGACCGCCGGCTGGAAGACCGAGGCCGTCGTCCAGGCGGGCACCTCCCTCTACCAGGGCATCCGCCTGGCCGACGGATCCTGGACCGGCTTCACCGACGTCCAGTCCAAGGCCGGGGACATCGGCGGCGTCCGCACGGCCACCGTCGCCGGGATCAACGGCGACACCCATGTGGTGGCGCTCGGCAGCAACGGCCGCGTCTACCACACCATCCGCAAGGCGGACGGCGCATGGCTGACGTTCGGAGACGTCGGTGCCGAGGCCGGCGTACTCCCCAACGTCACCCAGGTGTCCGCAGTCTCCACCGGCACCGAGATCCAGGTGGTCGCGGTCTCCAACGGCAAGGTGTTCCACACCCTGCGCCGCGCGAACGGTACCTGGGCCCCCTTCGGTGACGTCGCCTCCGTGAGCAGCCCCATGAGCGGTGTGACCTCCATCGCCACCGCCAACACCGGGGGCCAGCTCCAGATCACCGCCGTCACCGGCGGCAAGGCCTACCACACCCTGCGCGACACCGCCGGCTCCTGGACCGTCTGGGGCGACGTCGCCCAGGCAGCCGGCGCCACCGGCCCGATCACTTCCGTGGCCATGGCCGGCAGCGGCAGCACCGCCCACATCGTCCTCGCCACCGACAACGGCACCCGTCAGTACCACGCCATCCGCGCCGACACCGGCGTCTGGAGCACCTTCAAGGAGCTGACCGCCCACCTCGGCGGCATCACCGTCAAGTCCGTGGGGGCGGCCGGCGTCGACCATGACGTCGAGATCGCCTTCACCACCAGCGACAACCGGGTCGTGCACACCACCCGCAACAACACTGCCCGCCTCTTCACGAACACGGTCACCGTGCCCACGATCCAGGGCATCGCCGCCACCCCGCTCGGCTCCATCGCCCTCGCCGGCACGCTCTGATACCGAGCCCGCTCTCCGCACCCGCCCACCCGCCCCTTGTCCCCCTTCGGGGGCGGGTGGGCGGGCACAGCCGTGCCCGGACTGTCCGGCCGTGAACAGGCCACCACGTGAGAGGGCCCGGTGAGGCCCCCATTCACCTACGCCGGGGCCGGTCCACCTGGACGTACGGCGGCTGCGGTGCCTGGGGTTCGGACACCTCAATCGGCCAGGCGGTCCTCTTCCACGCGGCGACGGCTGGACAGATCAGCGGCAGTTCGGTCGAGGTGGTGGTTCCGGGCACCAAGCCCCGGCTCGCGGTCTGCCAAGGGCCCGCTCGCCGGTCGCCACACCTTGGCCCGCAGCGTGCACCTGTCCCAGCCGACGGCGACCCACCGCACCCTGATCGCCGGCGGGGGCGGCTTTCTCGGCTCGGTCCTCGCCAGGGCGCACTTCGCGCCGCGGAATGCCCATGGTGTCCGGATAATGGATGGATCGGCGAGTGGAAGGGGACATCTCGTGCCATCGGCTCCGCCGGGGGGCGAGAAGGCTCACGGCCCGTTCTGGTCCGAGCCGGGGGTACTGCTCCAACATGTGCCCGTGGCCGTCTTCGGCATCGATGACGGCGATCTCGTCTGTTACTGGGGGCCCGGCGCGAGGGACCTCTTCGGGTACGACTCCGCCGCGATCCTGTCGAAGCCAGGCGCCCTCCTCTTCGCCGACCCGCCCCCGGGCGCCCCCGATCCATGCGCCTCGCTGACGGAGCGCGGCCGGACCCAGGGGTACTGGAGGGGGCGGCTGACGGCACGGCATCGTGACGGCACGGTCTTCGACTGCGGCTTCCGGGTCTTCTCCATGACCGGAGCCGGAGGACCTTCGATGGTGATGATCCTGGCGAGCCGTAGCGACGAGCTCGATCGGGTCAAGACCAACCTCGCCTTCCTCGACGCCCTCTTCGAGACCTGCCCCATCGGCCTGGTCATGCTCGACCCGGACCTCCGCTACGTCCACCTCAACCAGGCGCTCGCCGATATGGACGGCCTCCCGATCGAGGCGCACCTCGGGCGGCGCATGGACGAAATCATGATCATGTCCGACGGCGGCGAGTACCGGCGCATGCTCCGCGGCGTCGCCCTGGGCGGAGCGCCGGTGGTGGGGACGCTGGTGGGTGTGCGTCCACGGGGGCATCCGGACAGTGACCAGGTGCGGTCGGTGAGTTTCTTCCCCCTGAGTCAGGCGGTCGGCTCGCGCCCCGGAGTGGGTGGGCTGATGGTGGATGTGACCGACCGGGAACAGGCCATCCTGGAAGCCACCGCCAGCCGTCGACGGCTGGCTCTGCTGGACGGGGCCTCCACCCGCATCGGGACCACCTTGGACGTGAACGTCACCGCCCAGGAGCTGGTGGACGCGTCAATGCCGGATTTCTGCGACGGCGCCGTGGTCGAAGTCGTGGAGTGGATGGACGAGGCGGAGGACTTTGACCCGGTGCGGCCGCTGTTCACCCGCCGGATCGCCTCCGGGACGATCCTGCCCCCTCCGGCCATCGAGCTGGTGAGCGGGGTGGAGACGGTGCGTTACCCGCCCGGCTCCGTCATCCACGACATGCTGAGGACCGGTCGTGCCATCTCCGCCGTGGTGAACGAAGAGTTCCTGGCCCGGACCGTCCTCGTCGAGGCGCGCGCACGGCTCCTGGTCGAGAGCGGGGTGGCCTGCGTCCTCGTTGCCCCGCTCATCGCCAGGGGCACGGTCCAGGGAATCGCCATGTTCGGCCGGTCCGCGGGCCGGCCGGCCTTCACCCGGGACGATGTCAGCCTGGCCAGTGAGCTCGCCTCACGGGCTGCGATCTGCCTGGACAACGCCCGTCTGTACAGCCGCGTCCAGGACATCGCCCTCACCCTGCAGCGGGCGTTGTTGCCCAGCGCGTTGGCGACCAGCCCGTACGTGGACGTGGCCCACCGGTACGTACCCGGCGGTCGGATCACCGAGGTCGGCGGCGACTGGTACGACGTGATCAACCTGCCGGAAGGCCGGGTCGTTCTCGTGGTGGGTGACGTGATGGGGCACGGGGTGTCGGCCGCCGCCGCCATGGGCCGCCTTCGTATCACCACCAAGGCTCTGGCCAGGCACGACAGCGAGCCCGATGACCTCCTCACCGAGCTCGACGCGTGCGCCCAGGAGGCCGGTATCGAGCTGGCGACGTGCCTGTACATCGTCTACGACCCGAAGAGCGGACACGCCCGCATCGCCAGCGCCGGCCACCCCCCGCCCCTGGTACTCCGGCCGGACGGCACAGTGGAGACCCTCGACGACGTCCTGGGAGTCCCTCTCGGCGTCGGCGGCTGTCCTTTCCGGACGATCGAGATCGAACTCCCCGGGAACGCGATTCTCGCCCTGTACACCGACGGCCTGATCGAGACACGTGGCGGGGACCTCGAGGCCGGCCTGAAGGCATTGCGCGCCGAACTGGTCGGAGCGCCGGCGACGTTGGAAGCCATGGCGGACCGCATTCTCGCGAGCCTGCTACCCACCCCGCCGGCCGACGACACGGTTCTCGTCCTCGCTCGCGTCCGCCGGGCCCCTTGAGGCGGTATCGCGTTTTGGTCCGAAGGGGCGGTCCTCAGCCCGGGACGGCCTCGGCCCAGCCGCGGTTGACGGTCCCTCTCGCCTTCTCCGTCTGTGCCTCCGTCGGGAACGTCGGCGTGCCCTCGACCGTCGGCAGTTTCTCGGCGGCGGCCTTGTCGAGGGTGCCGTCCTTCTCCATGGCGTCCATGAGGACGGGGCGTGCATAGGCGCCGAGCCGGATGTTCTGGCCCTCCGGGCTGAAGACGTACTCCTGCCACAGACGTGCCGCCGCGGGGTGCGGGGCGTCCTTGTTCACCCCGTCCGCGTAGTACTCGGCGAAGCTGCCGTCGAAGGGGATGGCGGTCCGCCAGTCGACGTCCGTGCCCTTCTGGCGGAATTCGTCGGCGTATCCGAGGTTGAGGAAGTCCCAGTCGATGCTGATCGGGGTCTGGCCCTTCGCGATCGTGGCCGGGGTGGATGCGACCGGGTTGAAGTTGCCGTTCTCGCTGAGCTCGGCGAAGAAGTCGATGCCGGGCTGGATGTCGCCGAAGGAACCCCCGTTCGCCAGGGCCGCCGCGTACACCCCGGCGAAGGCGGAGCCGGACTTGGTGGGGTCGCCGTTGAGCGCGACCTTGCCCTTGTACTCGGGCTTGCGCAGGTCGGCGAAGGTCGCGGGGCAGGTCTTGACGCGCTTGGCGTCACAGCCGATCGAGATGTAGCCGCCGTAGTTGTTGTACCAGCGGGCCCGGTGGTCCTTCTGCTCCTCGGGGATCTCGTCGTACGCGGCGACCTTGTACGGAGCGAGCAGGTCCTGCCGTGCCGCGGACTGCGCGAACGAACCCCCCACGTCGATCACGTCGGGGGCGCGGCCTTCGCCCCTGTGCTCGTTCAGGGCGTTGATCTCGTCCTGGCTGGTACCTTCCGGGTTCTCCACCACGACCCTGATCCCGTACTTCTTCTCGAAGCCGTCGATCAGTGCGCCGTAGTTGGCCCAGTCCCTCGGGAGCGCGATCGTGTTGAGCGAGCCCTCTTTCTTCGCCGCCGCGGTCAGTGCCGCCATGCCGCCGGCGTCCGCGGCGGAGGTGGCCACCGCGGGTGCTCTGGGCGCGGCGGTGGGCTTGTCTCCGCAGGCGCTGAGGGGCGCCGCCGCGAGGGCCAGGCAGGCGGCGACGGAGGCTGTCCGGAGACGGCGTACGGGCACGAAGGCTCCATAACGGGCGGTCGCGTACTGATCGAGGCCAGCGTACGTTCGGCGGCCTCGGCAGCGCAGTCCCAGACAGTGGTGTCCGCGGTCTTCCCCGCGACTGCCGTACCGGCGCGTTCTCAGAACCCCTCGTCGTCCCACCCGGCCAGGAGCGCCTCCCCGAGATCCATCGCGGGCGGTGCGGCCCCGTCGTGGAGGGCCTGCTCGCTCCAGATGATCTTGCCGCGGGCGGTGTAGCGGGTGCCCCAGCGCTCGGCGAACTGCGCGACGAGGAACAGGCCGCGGCCGCCCTCGTCGGTGACCTCGGCCCGGCGCAGGTGCGGGGAGGTGCTGGACCCGTCGGAGACCTCGCAGATGAGGCTGCGGTCGTACAGCAGCCTCACCCGGATGGGCTCGGTGCCGTAGCGGATGGCGTTGGTCATCAGCTCGCTGAGGATGAGTTCCGTGGTGAAGGTGATGTCCTCCAGGCCCCAGTCCGCCAGTCGGCGGGCGCAGGCGTTGCGCACCGGGGACACCGCCGCGGGGTCGGGCGGCACGTCCCACTCGGCGATCCGCGCGGGGTCCAGTCGGCGGGTGCGGGCCACCAGCAGCGCGACGTCGTCGAGGGGCCTGGTGGGCAGCATCGCGTCGATCACCGCGGTGCAGGTTTCCTCCGGGGTGCGGGCGGGCCCGGCCAGGGCGGCGCGCAGCGCTGCCAGGCCGACGTCCGGATCGCGGTCGCGGCTCTCGATCAGCCCGTCGGTGAAGAGCGCCAGCCGGGAGCCTTCGGGCAGGGTGACCGTCATGGTCTCCATGGGCAGACCCGCGCCCAGGCCCAGCGGCGGGGAGACCGGCACCTCGGGGAAGGACACGGTTCCGTCGGGGCGGACCAGAGCGGGGCCCGGATGCCCGGCGGTGGCGGCCGTCACCTGCCCCGAGACGGGATCGTAGATGGCGCACAGGCAGGTGGCTCCGGTGATCCCCTGCCACTCCTGCTCGTCGGTGTCGATGTGGGCGACCAGCTCGTCCAGGTGGCTCAGGAGTTCGTCCGGGGGCAGGTCCAGGGTGGAGAAGTTGTACACGGCGGTGCGCAGGCGGCCCATGGTGGCGGCGGCGTGGAGACCGTGGCCGACGACGTCGCCGACCACCAGGGCCACTCGGGCGCCGGGCAGCGGGATGACATCGAACCAGTCACCGCCCACCCCGGCCTGGGCGGCCAGATAGCGGTGCGCGACCTCGACGGCGGACTGTTCGGCTACGCCCCGGGGCAGCAGGCTGCGCTGCAGGGTGACGGCCATGTTGTGCTCGCGGGTGTAACGGCGGGCATTGTCGACGGACAGTGCCGCCCGGGCGGTCAGCTCCTCGACGAAGGACACATCTTCCTCGTCGAACGGCGGGGAGTCCTGCCCCCGCCAGTAGCCGGCCATCCCGAGCACCACGCCCCGGGCCCGCAGGGGCACGACGATCAGGGAGTGGATGCCGCGGTCCAGGATCTGCAGGGCGTTGGCCTGGTCATGGGCCCGCCAGCGGTGGGTGGCGCGCAGGTCCGCCTCCAGGACCGCATGGCCGCCGGCCAGAGCGGCGGCCATGGGGCCGGTGGGAGCGAACCGGATCAGCTCACCGACGGGGGAGAGCGGGTGGTCGCCCTGGAGGCCGACGACGGCGGTGCGGCGCATCTCGGTGCTCGCTTCGGGCGGCTCCTCGCCGCGCAGTACCGGGTCCAGCAGGTCGACGGTGACCACGTCGGCGAACCGCGGGACCACCACCTCCGCCAGTTCCTCCGCCGTGCGCTCCACGTTCAGCGTCGTTCCGACCTGCACCCCCGCGTCGTAGAGCAACTTCAGCCGCTCGCGGGCCACCTCGGCCCTGCCGGAGAGTGCCCGCAGCTCGGTGGTGTCCCGCAGCGTGACGACGGTCCCGGCCTTCCCGTAGGGGGCGGTGGGCCGGATGTTCACGGCCAGCAGCCGATCGGCTGCCATGTGCAGCTCGTCGGTCGCGGAACGGCCCGATGCGATCGGATCGGCGAGCCCCTCCTCCAGACCCAGGTCCGTGACGGGCCGCCCTTCCGCGTCCACCGGCAGATCCAGCAGCCGCCGCGCCTCGTCATTGGCCAGCAGGAGCTGCCCGCCGCCGCCGACGATCAGTACGCCCTCTCGCACCGCGTGCAGCACCGCGTCGTGGTGCTCGTACATCCTCGTCATCTCGGCCGGCCCCAGGCCGTGGGTCCGGCGCAGCAGCCGACGGCTCACCAGAGCCGTCCCGCCCGCGGACAGGGCGAGCACCGCGGCTGCGCTGCCGAGGACGACCGGCAGCTGCCGGTTCACCACGCTCTGGACGTTCTGGACCGTGACCGGGGAGGAGACGATGGCGACGACGCGGCCGTCGGAGTCCTTGACGGGGACCACCGAGACCACGGACTGGCCCAGGGACCCTTCGAACGTCTCGGTGAAGGACATGCCGGCCGCCGCCTTGGAGAAGGGGCCGACGACGTGCTTCCCGATCTGCCGCGGGTCACTGTGGGTGAGGGTGACCCCGTCGAGCGTGTACACGTTGATGCCGTCGACCCCGGCGATCTTCCGGGCCGCCTCGGCGCTCGGCTGGAGCACCGCGCTCGGATGGGGACCGCGCAGAGCCGCGACGATTCCCGGCGATTCCGCGAACGTTCCGGCGGCGGCGAGCGTACGGTGCCGGGCGTCCAGCATGCCGGCGCTCCGGGCCTGCACCACGAGCGCCACCACCGCGGCGGCGACGAGAAGCACCACGACGGCCAGCTGCAGGAGGAACACCTCGCCGGCCACGCTGCGCGCGCTCAGCAGGGAGGACAGACGCTGCGGCCGCCGCGCCCTTCCTCTGGGGGGCCGGGGGTGCTCCTGATGCTCCTGGTGGTGTCCTGAGCGGGGACGCCGAGGGGGAGGGGAAGAGCTCGTGGCCGAGCCGAGCAGCCGACGCCGGACATGTCCAAGGAGGTCGCGCATACTCCATTTTCTAACCTCTATGGGCCGTCGGCAGCGGGGAGCGACGGTCGCCGAGCGGTAGCGCGGAGGCGGTCACCCGCTGCCCGTGGCCTCTGCGAACGCTGACCTCGGTCGGGGCCTGTCCAGTCGAAGGTGATGTGCTTGCTGGACTGGCCCTCCCGGCTCCAGTGGAAGCCGAAGGCATGGGCACGGTCCGCCGTGGAGCGGCCCCAGGTCGCGACCTGTCCCGGCCCGGTCTCCGAGCCCGGCAGGTTGGTCGACTGGACCCGCGCACCCTCGGGCATGGTCGGTGCGGGTGAGTGCGTTCTCCTCCCTCTGCCACGTGGGCAAGAGCCGGGCGGCCCCGAGCGCGGCCCGCGAGCGCGCCTCCGGACGAGGCATGGGGTGATCTGTACACCCTCCATGGACACCTCTAGCCTTGAAGGAGAAGGACTCCCTGGGACGGACATCTACCCGCGGAGTAGGTCGATCATGGAGGCTCGCACCGTACGAAGGTGCAGCGGGGCGTCCTGTGACGCCGTCGCCGGGGGCAGCTGCGTTCTTGTATTTCCCGGTGTGGTGGCTCCGCCGGCCGCACGTTCCCCACCAACCGCTCTCGACGCCCAGCGTCGTCCGCGCCATCGGACGACGGTAACCGTCAAGGCCATCGGGAGCAGTCATGACGTGGAGTATCTCGGGCAACTACCTGGCGGGTTGCTCATGCGCGGTGGTGTGCGGCTGCGCCGTCGACGCGAAGCCGCACGACCCGCAGGGGCGTGAGGAATGCCTCGGGTGCGCCGCCTTCCATGTGGAAGAAGGACGCTTGGACGATGTGGACCTGTCCGGGGTGGACTTCGTCCTCTACAACCACTTCCCCTCCAACCTCACCTCCGGCAACTGGAAGGTCGCATTCGTCATCAACGAGGGGGCCACCGACGAACAAGCCGATGCGCTGGAACGCATCGTGTCCGGGCGCGAAGGCGGTGCGTTCGGCGAACTTTCGCAGTTCTACGGCGAAATCCTGGGCGTGGAGCGGGCGAGCATCTCGCTGTCCGACGGTGAGACGCCGCGACTCAGCGTCGCCGGGAAGACCGAGCTCGCATTCGAACCGCTCAGGGGGCCGGATGGCGGGCCCACGACGATGAAGAACGCGATGTTCGGCTTCGCTCCGGAATTCACGCTGGGCCGCACCACCGGTAGCTCGAATGCCTTCGGGCTGTCGTTCGACGGTGCGTACGGCGAGGTCTCCGACTTCGCCTTCTCCAGCGAACCGCTCGCGGGTGCGCCGACCGGACGGGGCTGATCCGAGCGCGCGACAACGCGCGCGACAACCGGTTCGTTCCAACGCGGGAGGAAGCCGTGCAGGCCGCCTCCCGCAGTGGGCGCGCCACTCGCTCATCGTTTCAGCCGGACATGTGGTCCATCGGCCCCATCGGCGAACCGGATGGCTCCAGGCCGGGCAGCAGCCAGTCCTGGAACGGGGCGAGCCCGGCCAGGACGAGGAACACGAGGCCAACGGCCCAGGCGAGCCACGGTCCCTGCCGCCAGAGTTTCTCCAGGAAGATCACGGCCGCCAGTCCTGCCATCACGGCCACGTTCATGACCCCGAGCGGGATCATGATGATCATCAGTCCCCAGCAGCAGCCGACGCAGTAGAGCCCGTGGTGCGCGCCCACCCGCAGGTCCTTGGCCCAGGGCCGGAAGCGTGAGTACTGGAGAAGCTGGAACATCGGGTTGCGGCAATGCCGCAGGCAGACCCGCTTCAGCGGCCCGAACTGCTGGACCGCCGCGAGGAGGAACACAGCGGCGCCGATCCAGCGGCCCGTCCCGGGATCCCGGTCCACCAGGTGCCCGGCCGCGGCCAGGGCGCCGTAGGCGAGCAGCCCGAATGCGGTCCACGCGAGGAGATAGCCGCCCACGAACTCGGCGATCCGGAGCACGCGGGCGGATCCCGCCGAACGGCGGTTGATCCCGCGCACCCACGTGATCGCGACCGGTGCCACCGAGGGCAGCATCATCGCCGCCATCATGACCACCCACAGCAGCAGGAAG
This sequence comes from Streptomyces sp. NPDC003042, assembly GCF_053591315.1. Classification (NCBI taxonomy): domain Bacteria; kingdom Bacillati; phylum Actinomycetota; class Actinomycetes; order Kitasatosporales; family Streptomycetaceae; genus Streptomyces; species Streptomyces sp. NPDC003042. The sequence goes on along the minus strand of NZ_JBSFTP010000018.1, from coordinate 43,438 downwards.
AGGGGAAGTGCGAGGCCCATGGTGCCGGGCTCCATGCCCATGTGGCGGGACTGCTGCGTGGTGAGCACCCATGCCAGGGCGGCCAGCAGCACCATCAGGAACCAGGCGACCGCCAGGTCACGCGCGGGCAGCAGAACCCCGGGCCGCGTGGGCGCCGGCGGGGACAGGCGTAGATGCGGCATGCAACGCCTCCCAAGGACGCGAGCCCTGGCCGCCCCCGGCGCCCATGCCGATGGCGGTGGTGACATCTCCAGCAGATCACAGAACCGGAGGGGCCAAAACCCGGAGATTGCCCTGCTCCCGGATCAGCGGTGCCGAGGCTAATTCCAAGGGACTGGCTCGCGAACCTGCAGCGGCGACCGTCAGGACGGGGATGGTTCCGGGCTGAGGGTCTCGCGGCCGATCCGGTTGCCGTCTCGGTAGATCGTCACGGTGTCCCCGTCGATGCGGTAGCTGTACGGATCGTTGCGCGCCTCGAAGCCGCTCGTGGTCTCCTCGGCGGGCATGGCGATTCCCGGCTCGCGGTGGTCGCTGAACTCCCCGTAGTAGTACAGGCGTCCGCCGCTCGTCCGGCAGAGCGTGATCTGCTTGTTCTCCGTTCGAAACGCCTTGACCAACTCCGCCCCGTCCCCGGCGGGGATGGCCTCGGCGATCCGGCCGGGGCAGGCGGCGGCCGTGGGCGTCGTGCCGCCGGAGCCCGAGCCGGCACCGTCACCATCCGACATCAGGAACCCCTGGCAGCCTCTGGCCAGCATCGGTAGCAGGAACATCATGACGAACAACCCGACACAACCCAGGGCGCAGCCCTTGCCCTTACCGGACCGCTTCGGAGGCCGGTAGGAAGGAGGGCGGTACGGAGGGGTGTACGGCGGGGCCGGGGTGGGCGGCGGAGGGGCAGGCGCGGTGGACGCCGGTGTGTACCCGCCGGACGCCGAGGGGTAGAACACCTCTGCCGGCTCGCTGCGGGGCGGCACGATGGGCCGGGACCCCACCGTGCCGCCGGGCATGGCGGGGCTCGAAGTCGTCTTCCTGGTCGTTGTCTTCCTGGGGACCGTCGTCTTCTTCGCGGTGGTGGGTCCGGCCGGGGCCGATTTCCTTGCGGCGGGTTTGCGCGGTGACGGCTTCTTGGGGACAGCCTTCCTCGAGGCCGCTTTCCAGCCGGTCGCGCAGCCGATACAGCTCAGATCGTCCTGACCATTGTTCGTACCGCACTGGGAGCAGTTCCAGTCGCCCGACGGTCGGGCGGGGGACGGTTTGCGCGCGGGCGGCCTGATTCGTTCCGTATCGCATGCCTGACATGCTTTTGCGGCAGGCACGTTGTAGACGTCGCATGCCGTGCAGCGCCAGTTGGCCCCGGCCACCGTCGCTCCCCCTTTTCCTGTCTGAGCCTGTCAGGGCGCCGGTTCTGTCATGATCCGGTCGAAGATCTGCCCGTAGAGTTCCTCGGAGTCCGCGTTCGTCGGCCCTGTGATCCAGTGCTGGCTGTCCCGAGGAATGCGGCTCACGGTGTCCTCTTGGCCGCTGTCCTCCGCCGGCCCGACGATGCCGTACGTGGCACGAACCTCCGTCACGAACCGTACGGCTGAGGCCGCGTACTGGACGGGAACGTCGACCCGTACCATGACCATCCCGCTCGCCCCCTCGCCCGCCCCCTCCGGCCGGAACTGGAAGATCAGCTGCACTTCGCCCTGCTGGCCATGAGCCCTGCTGTGCAGCGAGGCGCAGCGTGCGACCGACACCTCCAGCACACCGAAGCGGTGCCAGTTGAAGAGGAAGGTACCGTCGGCCAGCTGCACCGATGCGCCCGGGAGGTCCAGGTTCACAGGCTGTTCGCGATCGTCTCGATGATCTCGTCCATCTCGAATTCCTCCAGCCCGGCGCCGGCCTTGGACTCGAAGTGCAGGGTCAGGTCCCACTCCTCGGCGATCGGGTCCTGCCACGGCGCTCCGTCCGGAGCAAACAGCACCAGGCGCTTGGCGGACTGCTCCATCACCGCCGTCTGGCTGCGTGCGTAGCCCCACTGCTCGAAGAGCTCGTCCATGCTGCGCGGGATGCCGACCGGATAGCTCTGAGCCGACGTACCGACTGTGCCGAGGGGGTGGGCGGAGGCGTCCGTGAACATCACGATGACGTGTCGCCGACGGTCGAGCCCTTTCTCCCACGGCGAGTTGATCGCGAGCGCGAGCGCTTCGAGACCTGACTCCGGAATGTCGCCGCCGCCCCCGGCGTCGATGCCCCGCACGAACGTCTCGAAGTCCTTCGACTGGTCGGGCAGCACCAGGAAGCCGGTCTGCTCGATGGCGTCGTCGGCGTTGTCACCGAAGTCGCGGAAGGCGATGACCTTCAGCCGCAGTTGGCTGATGGCCTTGCCCTTCTTGGCCATCACCTCGTTGAGCCGGTCGTGGAACTGGAGCGCGCTGGTCTTCACCGTGTCCAGGACCGGAAACATGCTGCCTGTTGCGTCGATGCACAGCACGATGTCGACCGCATACTGCAGGTTGCCCTGGTACTGGTCACTGTTGCCGTTCATGGGTTGTGTCTCCTCGAGGATCTCGAATGGCTTACGAGGTGCGGCGGCGGTCGCCGAAGTTGATGCGGACCCGCGATGTCCGCCCGGCGGCCGGCGCCGCACTTTCGCCCTTCGCCGTCCCGGCAGGCGGTGAAGGGGGTGTGGACGAAGGCGGGGGTGTGGGCGCGGGCACCGTGCCGCGGCGGAGGTTGGTCCTGATCCGGCTGGTCCGGGTGACGGTGTCGTCAGCCACCCCGGGCTGCGGACCCGTCGGACCCGGCACCTGGGCTTCCGTCCCCATCGGCTTGGCCGTACCCGGGCGCCGGTGTACGAGGGCGCACACCTGCGGGTCGGCGAGCGCCTTCAGATAGGTGACGATCCGCGGCCGGTTCCTCGGCACGGGAGCGGTCATCGCCCGGATGAGCCCCTGCATGGAATCCGAGAGCCGCGGGTCCAGGGTCAGCGCGTCTCCCGCGGATACCGCGTCGGCCGGGGACCCGTACCGCGCGCTGTGTCCCGGCAGCGCGCCGGTCAGGTAGTAGTGCGTCATCAGGCCCAGCGCGAAGATGTCGACCGCCGTCGTCAGATGCTCCGGTTGGACAGCCTCGTCCTCCTGGACGTACCGGCGCCACTCCGGTGCCCCGTACAACGAGTCCCCGGCAACGTCCTGGCGGCCCGGCGGACTGCCCGATACGTACGAGTCGTCGAAGTCGATCAGCTTCGCCGAGTAGAACACGACTCCGTCGCGCTTCTGGATCAGCACATTGAGCGGCTTGAGGTCGCCATGCACCACGTCGATGTCGTGGAGCAGCTGGAGGCTCAGTGCCAGAGTCTTCAGCAGCACCGCCTTCTGCCGGGGCTCCAGTGCCTGGGGCTTCTCCAGGCTGGAGGTGTCGATCCGCTCGGTGACCTTGTAGTACGTGCTGCCCTCGTGGAAGAAGTCCGTGGCCAGCACCAGATTGCCGCCGCCGCGGGCGTCCGGGCGCAGCCGGTTCATGATGCCGCGGTGCCGGTCCTCGAACTCCTGGCAGACTTCGAGCCGGATCCGCTGGCTGACGGCACTCGCGGTGGACCCCTCGCGCGGACGCTTGGGTTCGAGGAAACGCTTCAGGAAGTACTGATGACCGTCCTTCTCGGCGAACGCCCACATGCATTTGCCGCCGTTGGCGTTGGTCGGCTCGCTGACCAAACGGTATCCCGCGATCTCATCACCCTGCTTCATGCCTGCTCCTCCTCCGGCGTCGGCAGGTATGCCTCGTAGCCGGTGCGGTAGTGGTGCCAGGTGCCGTCCTGCCAGGCCCGTACGGCAGACGCCGGATCCGCGCTCGTGGGCCGGTTCGTCCGGCAGAACCCGGCGATGAACTCCTTCCGCGCGGCGAACGCGGACCGCAGACGCGCGAAGTCCTTGTAGCCGAGCGCGATGAGGCCGAGCGAGGCGTCATCGGCGGTATAGCCCTCCACGTTCCGGCGGATCAGTTCGGCCCACTCCGTCTCACAGTTCGCGTCCTGCAGGGTGGACAGCAGGGTGTTCTCGAAGTCCGCCGGGGTGTGCACGTACCCGAAGAACCCGTCCGTGGCCGTCAGTAGTACACAGGGCAGCGGGAACTCGAACGGGTGCTCTTGGACGAAGAAGTCACGGTCCGCACAGACCGTGTTGGTCATCGGCGGATCCGAACGCAGCAGTTCCAGCGCGTCGCTCACCTCGGTGTGGTCCCGAGTCAGTACCTGGAGCCCGGCTTCCGGGTCCAGCAGATAGGCGCGCGAGTCCCCGGCCCACAGAGCCCTGCCTTCCAACGCGTTTCCCGGCCGCAGCCGGAATTCGACGGCGGCCAGTGTGGTCGGCAACTGACGCCGCATCCGGCCCACGATTTTGCTGCGCCGCTGCGGGGCTCGCTCGTGGAAGAAGTCCAAGTACTCCTTGAGGTGTTCGGGATCGGCTGCTTCTCCTGTGGTGGCCACCTCCTGGAACCAGCAGTCCATGGCGAGCCGGGCGACGCGTGACCCTACCCACGCGCCCGTCCGCTGCTCACCGTCCGGGGCCTGCCAGGCGGGCGAGGAACCGGAGCCGCCCGAACCGTCGAAGACGCCGATCAGGCCCCGTTGTTTCGTCAGGTGGTACGAGAGGAGCGGCTCGGCGTCTTCGCCGCGTCCCGGCACCCGCTCCGTCCATACGCCGATGGTGTGGAGCCCGGAAATGCCGCTGCCCCAGGTCGTACGGGGGGCGGGCTGGGGTCCCGGCGCGTGGGAAGCGGTCGGCTGCGGTGGTGAGGAGGGCGGGGCGACCGGACCGCGGCCGATCATGCGGGTCCAGTCATCCTGGGGGCCCTGGCGCAGTGGAGTCATGTTCGCTCGCCGCCGTCCGTGCCGTGCTGCCGCTTCGCCGTGCCCCGTACCCGGCTCACCCGCCTGGGCTGCTCGGCCGCCGGGGTGCCGGCGTCGTACGGGCGTTCCGTTCCGGAGGGGCGCGCGGGGCCGGACACTCGTGAGGGCTTGGCCGTGCCGACCGTACCGGAGACCGGTCGGTCACCGGGGGGCCGTGCCGCTCCGCCTGCTTCCGGCCGCCTCGGCGGTGTCGTGGGCGGTACCGGTTCGTCTTCCGGCGCAGCCGTCGACCCCGGCGTCACCACCTCGCCCCGCAACGGCATCCTCCCCGACGTCCGGGGCATTGCGGCAGGCGACGTGCGCCCGCTGGGACCCGCGCCCGACGACGGACGGTCCGCGTCCCCCTCCGGCCCGGTGACCGAGGGCAGAGGGTCGCGTCCGGAGGACAGAGTCCCTCGCAGGCGTCCTCGCCGCGCTCCGCCGAACGGACCCTCCTCGCCGCCGAGAATTCCGTCGATCACGGCTCGCTCGAGCTCCGCCTGCTCGAACGGCTCACGGTCGGCATCTCCCCGTTCCAGGACCATGCGCAGGGCCTGGAGACGCGCCTCCCGCTGCTCGGCCTCGCTCTTCTCGATCCAGGCGAGTGCGGCGCGCGGGCCCTCCCTCTCCATGATCTCGGCGATGACGCCTTCCACGCCCTCGTCCCGCATCAGCTCCAGATGGCGTCGGCGCCGCATGCCGTCGAGCCGGGTCTCCCGTACGACATCGCGGAACTCCCGCCCGCTGGTGGCGATCTCGTCCTCGTCGACGAGCAGTTCCACATGAAGGCCGCGCAGCAGTACGGCCGAATCACCCGTGAAGCCACTGAGTGAAGCGTTCAAGGCCCGCTCCGCCTGGTGAAATTCAGCGACGTCGTATTCCCGTGCCACCTCTCGGAGCATCTTGCGCAGGTGCCCGTACAGTGCTCCGCTCATGTCCCGGATGCCGCGCCTGACGACCTCGGCCGGACGGGCGACCCGGCAGACGAGATCGACCCTGCTGCGGAACGAGAAAGTGGCGTCCCTGCTGAGTACCGGGATGTCCAGGATCAGCCGGTGCTCTGCGAGATCGACGGTGTACACGCTCTGGTAGGAACCGAACCGCGCCGCCGGAATCTCCTCGCCCGGCAGGATCGTCAGAGCGGCCCCGCTGTCGGGCACCAGGACGAGCGCGCGCCCCGGGGCCGGGGGCCGCAGCGGGTTGACGAGCCGCCAGCGCGGCACGGGCTGGCAGTCCAGCACAGGGTCGTAGGTCAGTTCCGTCACCGTACTCCTCTCACAGCTCAAGGGTGCGGGCCAGATCCTCGGCACACGCGGAGGGACGTTCCCGGTCGTCGGCCCACTTCGTCAGCCACCAGTGCAACCGCTCCCGGTGCTTGCCCGGGAGACGTGCGATGTCGAGCACCAGGGTGCGCAGGGAGGCCGGAGCCCCCGGGCACGAGTCTGCGTAGGTGTCGATCCATCCGCGCAGGGCCGCCAACGCCGGCTCCTGCACGGGTTTGCGGGCCAGTGCCCGCCCCCACAGCTCGGCCAGTGCCCGGCGGTGGTCAGGCAGCGCACTCAGGAGCAGCGGCACGCCGTCGACGGATCCCTCCGGTGCCGCTCCGCCAGGCATGGCCGAGGTGTACGGCGTCGAGGCGGCGAAGACGAACGCGGAGAGCGTCTTGAGGACCATCGGCGACTGGTCCTGCGGCTGAGACCAGTGGAGGTAGGCGGTCAGTACCTCCTGCGTGCGCCCCTGGTGGAGCAGGTGTACTCCGCCCCAGGCGACCGGGGTCAAGGTGCCCCAGTCGTCCCCCCGGTCCAGAGCGCTGCGCAGCACGCCCAGGGCTCGGTCCGGGGCGTCGCGGCCGAAGAGCCCGCCGACCGCGGTGGCGGCGGTGCTCGCGAGCCGCCGCTCGTACGCCGAGTGGCCGCCGGCTGCCCACTGGTGCAGCAGCTCCCATACCGGTTCGGCGGTGGCGGGAGTCGATCCGGCCACGCCGATGGCCGTTGCCGCAGCCTGCCGCACCGGCCACGAAGTGCTGCCGGCCCAGGACTTCACGAAGCGGTACACCGCGTAGTGGTAGTCGGCCCGGGCAAGTACCCCGCTCGCGACCGCCGCTTGGGCCCTGACCTCAAGATCGGAGTGGCCCAGCAGCTGCCGCAACCACTGGAGCACCGCTTCCCGACGCCCGTCCAGCGTGGTCCACGCGTAGGTGAGCACCACGTGGCGTACGAGCGCACTGCGAAAACGCACCCCGGGAGATCCGGGCAGTTCCCCCGGTCCGGGGAAGACCAGCTCGATCCAGGGCTGGTCCTGCTCCATACGGTCCCGGAAACGTACATCCGGCGGCGCCGGTTCCTCGGGCGACAGGGCGCGGCGGAGGCGGAGCGCGGCATCGGCGACGGTGAGGTATCCGCTGCCCTCCAGCACGGCGGCCGCGAGTGCGAAGGCGATGGCCTCCGGCTCATGATGGGTGCGGAACCACGTGTAGACCTGATCGCTGGGGTCACGTAACGAGGCGACGGCCGCTTCCAGATCGCCTTCGGCTGTGATCACCGAAGCCAGCCGTACCGCGTGGGCAGCCATCGGCTGTTCCCGCAGAGCGGTCAAGGCGCCCGAGGCGTTCAGCAGCGTCATCAGCTCGGCCCGGCGGTCGGGACCAGCGTCGTGCCCGAGTACCCGGCGCTCGAGCACGGCGAGTGGATCCACCGGACGCAGCCCGTGCCAGGCGAGGTCGTCGCTGCCGGGGCCGGATACCGCCACTTCGATCTTCGGGTCGCCGATGAGCACGAGATGAGCCCCGGCAGCCCGGAGCTTCGACGCGGCGCCAACGAGGCCACGAGCCGAAAGCCCGTCGGGGCAGCCGTCCAGTACGGCGATGCAGGCGCTCCGCTCGGCCGGGGGTTCCCAGGCGGGGGAGATGATGGACGCAGCGTCGAGGAGACGGTGACAGCCGCCGTCCGAGGAGCTGTTCAGTGTGAGCGCCTCGGCGAGCAGGTTGACGGCAGCGGCCGTCCGCCCGCTACCGGGCGAACCGGTCAGCACCAGCAGATGCCGGCTGCACAACGCGTCCAGCGCCTCGTCGTAACGCTCCGGCTGTACGTAGAGATCCGTGTACTCGGCGATCTCATCCTCGGTCAGTGGCACCGTACCTGTGGATCCGCGAGAGGCCGACGGTCCGCGCCCGCCGCCGAAGTTGAATCCGCCGCCGAAGCTCACCGTGTCGTTGAAGAGCGCCAGCGTGCCGATTCTGGTCCCGGACGCGTCCGCGTTCAGCCGCTCGGCGATGCGGTCCGCGATGGCCCCGGCGCGCAGTGCCTCGGCCCTTTCGGCCTCGCCCTCCCCGCCACCCGAGGCCAGCGACCGCAACGCGTCCGACTCACTGACAGGGCCGTCCTCGTCCGCTGTGCTGTCGGTGGCGGGCGACCTGCTCGTCCCGGGCGCCGGGTCTTCCGGGACGGGCCCGGAGTCACTGGTTGTGCGCACCGCGTCGTCCGGCAGCGGTTCTTTGCTCATGAACGTTCAGCCCGTCAGGAGATGTTCCAGTCGCCCTGAACCTCGACCTTTTCGTTGAAGATCTGGGCGTTCTTGATCACGGCAGCGTTCACCTGGCTCCGGCCGTCACGCGCGGCCACGGCCTCGTCGACGGTCCGCCGGATCTGGGCCTCGAAGTCCCGGTCACGGAGCATGTGCGCCAGCAGCACGCGCTGGAGTTCCTCCTGGGCCGCTGTGTCCCCGGGACTCTGCTGTACCTGGTCAAGGGCCCCTTCGGCCTCGGTGTCCCCCCGGAACCGAGCCCGCAACCGCTCGACGAGCTGAACACCTCCACCCCAGCCCGCCCGCCCCGCTTCCTGGCCGGTGGTCTCCAGCGCCCCCTTGACGACCAGAGCCACCCCGGCAACGGCGATAGCCGTGATCGGATCCATGTTCTCCCCGTTTTCCGAAGACAGATGCCCGACGTTAGGGGAAGCGAAGTTCGACCGTGATCCTTTTCCCACACTTGACCGAATGTGGTTCACAGGGGTGGCCGATAAGTACGGGAGGGGGCTGTGGCGTGGATGCTCAGGCGCGAAGGCCGGTGCCTGACTCGGCAGTGCGTGGCTCAGATCGGGATCGTGTCTCGCCGTTGCTGACCTCGGACACGGCAGGGGGATGCCGGCGGCCTCCCGCCCCGCACCGGAGACTTGGCTCTTCGGCTGCTGGTGGTGCAGCGCGGGTACCGTGTTTGTCTGGGGAAACGGCCATCCTGATGCGCCCTGGCGGTGCGGTGGTCCGCCTTGGCCCGCGCGGGGGCCGCCGTGGGCCTCGCCGCACCCGCCGCCTTGAAGAACTCCGCGGGCGAGCTGCACGGCACCGCTGGTCGGCTCGGGGAGGCGCAGACGCCCGGCATGCGGGGCTCAGCTCCGGGTTGGGGTCAGTACCACGAAGTCCGCGTTCGACGGGTCGAGGCAGATGGCCAGCCGACCGACGCCCTGCCCCAAACGCGCCAGGAGCAACCGCCGGGCGGTGAGCCCCGATTGGTCCCTCACGAGAGCAGACGGACACGATCTCGACCTCCCAGGCTGGAGGCGTTACGGCCTCGACGGGAAGGGGCTGGAAGTCCAGTCCGCCGATCCCGCCGTCTGATTGCTGCACCAGGACATCGCACTACTGCGGTGCAGATGAGGCATCGCACCGTATGAGGGTCAGGGCGCGGTGTCAGGTGGTGGTCCGCTTGCCGCCGGCGTCGCAGGGCAGGGTGCCGGCGGGGTGGTCGGTGGCGTAGTCCTCGGTCAGGTCTGCGGCGACTTCCCGCATGTCCTGGTTGGTGATCCGGATCCGGCCGGAGAAGGGCGAGTCGATGTCCTGGATCACCAGAAGCGACCCGGTGAACAGCGCCGCGAGGACGCCCAGCAGCAGCAGGTGCGAGGGTCCGCGGTGGGTGGGCAGGCCGAAGGCGAAGGCGCCGATGGTGGCGGCCAGGGCCACGACCATGAACCAGTACACGACTGCGGGGATGGCCGGGCTTGACTCGGAGATGCGTTTTTGGCGGGCTTTGGAACGCTCGTCGTCGGCATCTACCAGGAGAGCGAACGTCGGGTCGTTCTTGTGGGCGAGTTCCTTGAAGTGCCGGCGGAAGTCGGTGGACCACACCGACGCGACAGCGGACTTCGCCCCGCCGTGGGCCATCAGAGGCCACTCGGCGGCCTGGATCGCCCGCGCGTAGCAGACCGCCGCCCCTTGCAGGCGCTCGCGCTGGGGCTCGGGAGCGTAGTCGGCGACTTCGTAGAGCTGGTCGACCCTGCTGGCCTCCACTTGGACGGCTTCGCCGGCCGAGCCGTATGACTCCGCGGCGACGACGATCACGAAAGCCACCAGGAGAACGGCGAGGGTCTCAAGCGGGCTGGTCAGATCACTGACCGAGCCTTCCTCGCCGTCATCGGTGTGCCTGCGGCGCCGGAGGTAGTTGGCGATCAACCCTGTGACGAGCGCCACGACGATCGCCGCAACAGTGAGGAAGGTAGTCATGTGCGCGGTCCAGGAGAGAAGTCGGCTCGACGGGCCCGCCACCGGCTCGGCGGAGAGCGGTGCAGCGGGAGGCGGCCGAGGGGGGAGCGGGGAGGAAGACCGGGCGCCGTACGATCCGCCGACCCGTCGAGGGAGCCAGTCGGATGCCGAGGTGTGTCCTGTTCGTACACCGGCCGTTTCGTCGGCGGGCTGCCTTCCTCGCTGCGGACGTCGGCAGCCACGGGGTTCTCCGATGGGCCAGCCTGCGGGCCCTGCCCGGAGCCATCCGCGCAGGAAGCCGTCTCCGTGGGTGGCGATGTGGGCCTCCGGTGCGCTGAGGGCCCCATCACAACCTCCGGTTGGTTTGAGCGAACGGTGACGCACGGGCGGCCGCACCAGCTTGTCGATCACACAAGGTTCTAGACGCCGATTCTGGCGGCTTGGTGGAGCGGACGTGCCGACTCGCCCAGGTGGAGGGCCATGTTCACCGCAGAAACGATTCAAGCCGCCCCCGCGTGCCGAAGTGCAGTGGCGTGATCACGGGGAACGCAGGCTTTCGTGAGTCCCCGCTCGTATCGTTCGACGGGAGCGCGAGCCGCCGCGTAGGACAGTCGCTCAAAGGGTGAAGGCTTGGGGGTGGGACAGCGCGCCCATGCACAAGGCGCCGTAGTAGGTGACCGCCAAGGTGAAGAACGAGCAGCAGCCCGGCACCTCTGAACGACGTGGCTGCCGGGCTGTGTCGTGGCGCTGTGGAGGGTTTGCTCCCACGCGTCGGCCGTGTGCCCCCATGCCGACTCCTTCGCCGCGGGTGCGATCGGTGGGCTTGATGTGGGCCTGCCTGATGTGGGCTTGACGGCCAGACGCTGGCGGCCCTTGCGGAGGTAGCCGATCAGGTCATGCCGACTGCCGTCGGGGGTGGCCGTCCGGCCGGGCAGTGCGCGGCGGGTCCAGGGGATGTGGGCGTCGATGCCGTGAGCGCTCTGCGGTGGAAGGGTCGTCATCGGTCAGAGCGAGGACGGATTTGTCCGCGCGGAGCCACTCGGAGATCAAAGCCAATCGGTCGGCAAACGGTCAGCATCAATCGAAACTACGTACGATCATTGCCCTCAGGTTCGGTTGCGGCACGCCCTTCGCCCCGTGGCGATGTCGGCCACATCGACGATGCTCACGAGGGTGCGGCCGTCGCTGACGGGCAACCGACGCGGCATGGGCGCGGCCCTCGGAGGCGGAAGCGGATACACGGACCTACGGTGGTCAGAGAGACGAGGCGAGCGGATCCCCGCTCCTGAGGAGGCTGCCGTGGAGGAGCACTTTGTCTGGGTGACAACGCGCCGCATCAAGGCGGGCACCCTGGAGGAGTTCGAGAGGGCATGGCGCCCGAGTTCCCTCCCTGAGGGCATGCGCCGCGCGTACGCGTACTGGTCCGAGGACGGGCAGGAGATCACCGGAGTGTCGCTCTGGGACTCCAGGCAAGCGTGTGACGCGTGGCGGTCCTCCGACGTGGAGAAACGGCGGCGTGAGGCCATGGCCCCATACGTCGTGGAGGAGCGGGAGAGCTTCCACCGCGGAGGCGAACTCACCCTTCCCGCACGGTGACCGTGGGCCACGCCGGCGGATGTCCGCGGTTCATCTGCCGCAGCACCAGGTCGCGAAGGTGAGAGCGGGCTGGCTGGTTGGGGCGTTCGCCGCCCAGCCCAGCCCAGCCCAGCCAGCCCAGCCCAGCCCAGCCCAACCCCGAGCCGTTTGACCTGTGTGACGAGGACATCCTGCGCGCGAAACGGTACGGCGTGAAGTCTGCCGTGAACTCCGACGCGATCGGCTGGTGGGGGAGGCGGAGCTGGATCGAGCACCGTCCGCGATCGGCATCGAGCGGCGGCCGCCACCGTTGGCCGGTCTGGCCGAAGCGGTATCCCGCGCGGTGTGCGGCTTCTCGGAAATCGAAGGCGAACGCCACCGCGCGGCGCATCCCGAGGCGACGCCGTGGCAGTGCAGCCGATCCAGAGTGCCGCCACCGTCCGGGCCCGGTTCGGCGCCTGGGAGAGGGCCGCCGGCCGCAGGCATCGCGTACGTCACCACCCGCAGGATCGGAGAGGACCTCGGCCTGACCGGCGCCGAAGCCCGAACCCTGCTCGGCACGCTGCGCGCGGAGGCTCGCGTACGGCAGGCGCCGCCGCTCTGGCGACTGGCGGCGGCGACGGCGGCCACGCAGGGTGGCAGCTCCGGATGACTTCGTCTGGGTGCCGCGGTGGGGGCAACTGGGCCGGGCCGAGGAGGCGCGAACCGGTCATGTCGCTCGAAGCCGTGGGTAACGTGCCTCTCCTGGCGCCGCTGATCACTCCCGCGGAGACGGCCCGGCTGCTGACCGAGCGGCTGGGACCGATGGCACTGCCGGCATCCGCCTACGGCTGCGCGGGGTCGCTTGCCGGGCTACGTCTCCTGCACCTGGGACCCGGCGGCGGGCGGATCGGTAGTGGTGGTCCTGACCGCTCTCCTCCGGAACTTGGAGAGTTCGGCGTACATTTCGCCGACTGCGGCGTCGGCGGCCTGGGAGAGGCCGAAGAGGTTGAGGAAGGCGTGGATGAGGCCGTCGTAGCAGCGGTGGAAGACGTCCACCCCTGTTCTCTCCAGGGCCTGGCGTAGGCGCGTGTCCTTCGTCGCGCAGTGGGTCGTACTGGGCGGTGCCGATGACGGTCGGGCAAGGCCTTGGAAGTTCTCTGCGTGGAGGGGGGAGACCTGCCAGGAGCCGCGGACCTCGGGGTCGTCGCCCGCATAGCCGCGGCGGATCTCGGTGACCAGGTCCTTGGTGAGGAAGCACCCGTCGGCGTCTCGGTGATCGAGGGGTCGTCGCCGAGGAAGTCGGTCGGGGAGGGTAAGCGAGCAGTTGGGCGGCCAGGGGCTGATGGTCGTCGCGGAAGGTCAAGGCGATCACCGCGGCGGCGTTGGCTCCGGCGCTGTCCCCCGCGAGGGCCAAGCGGTCACGCTGTCCTCCGTACTCCGCGATGTGGTCGGCGACCCAGCAATTCCGTCGGTTGCCCACGCAAACTCCGTTCGGGTCAAGATCACTGCATCGAGGGTATATCGGCGGTTTCTCAGGGCCGATCGGGTGTACAGACCGTTACGTCCAGTTACAACTCGTTACTGTTCCCCCCGGATCTGGACGGATTCCCGGATGTTCACCCTCTTTTCCTCTTTCACCGGTGACGTGCACGCACGCCGATCACCGCCCTTTACGAAGGAGACCTCACCCGATGACCGTTGACACCAGCCCGGAAGCGCAGCTGGAGCCGCCTCGGCAGTCCAGCCTGAGCACGGCGGCTGCCCGCAACCTTGCCACCACGACCAAGTCCGCCCCGCAGATGCAGGAGATCACCTCCCGCTGGCTGCTGAGGATGCTTCCCTGGGTGGAGACCAAGGGCGGCACGTACCGGGTGAACCGCCGGCTGAGCTACACCGTCGGAGACGGGCGCGTCGAGTTCGTCCAGGACGGTGCCGACGTCCGGGTGATCCCCCGCGAGCTCAGCGAACTGGCCCTGCTGCGCGGCTTCGAGGACCTGGAGGTGCTGAACGCGCTCGCCGGCCGGTGCGTCCAGCGCGACTTCCGAGCCGGCGAGGTGCTGGTCGAGCGCGGCACCCCCGCCGAGCAGATCCACCTGATCGCCCACGGCCGGATCAGCCAGACCTCCGTCGGCAAGTACGGCGACGAGGTCGCCGTCGCGGTCCTCGCCGACGGCGACCGGTTCGGTGAGAACGCCCTGCTGGACGGCGATGCCGGGTGGGACTACACCGCCACCGCCGAGACCCCCGGCACCCTGGTCACCCTGTCCCGCCACGACTTCAACGCCGTGCTGTCTGCGGCGCCGAACCTCCAGGCCCACATCCGGGAGTTCAGCTCGCTTCCCCAGCAGCGGCAGAACCGCCATGGCGAGGCCGAGATCGCGATGTCGGCCGGCCACACCGGCGAGCACGAGCTGCCCGGCGCCTTCGTCGACTACGAGCTCAAGCCGCGCGAGTACGAACTCTCCATCGCTCAGACCGTACTGCGGGTGCACACGAGGGTCGCCGACCTCTACAACGGGCCGATGAACCAGACCGAGGAGCAGCTCAGGCTCACCATCGAGGCGCTGCGCGAGCGCCAGGAGCACGAGCTGATCAACAACCGGGAGTTCGGCCTGCTCCACAACGCCGACTTCAAGCAGCGGATCCAGCCCCACTCCGGCCCGCCCACTCCGGACGACCTCGACGAGCTGCTCTGCCGCCGCCGCGGCTCAAAGTTCTTCTTCGCCCACCCCAAGGCGATCGCGGCGATCGGGCGCGAGTTCAACGCCCGCGGGCTCTATCCGGACCACGTCGACGTCGGCGGTCAGCAAGTACCGGCCTGGCGCGGGGTCCCGATTCTGCCCTGCAACAAGATCCCCATCAGTAAGCAGAACACCAGCTCGATCCTTGTCATGCGAACCGGCGAGGACAACCAGGGCGTCATCGGTCTTCGCCAGACCGGTCTGCCGGAGGAGTACGAGCCGGGCCTGTCGGTGCGCTTCATGGGCATCAGCGAGCAGGCGATCATCTCCTACCTGGTCTCCACCTACTACTCCGCCGCCATCCTGGTGCCCGACGCGCTCGGAGTTCTGGAGAACGTACAGATCGGCCGCAGGAACGGCTGACGGCCGCGGCGGACACGAACCCGGTCCCTCCCGGGCCGGCCGAGCCTGCCCGGGATCCGGGACAGTCCAACCACCTCATCAAGGAGCTACGGATGCCCGATCCTGGGCTTTCCCCTCTGCAGTCGAGCCTGCCCGCCGCCGCGGCCCGCTTCGGGGCGTACGGCCACGGCCGCGGCGTCGACGCCCTCGTCGTCGGCCGGCCTGCCCTGCCCACCGGGCCCTCCTTCCCCGTGCCCGTCCCTGCCGGAGGCCCGGGCGGCAGCCTGGTCGCGGAGGGCGTACGGGAGGGTGCCGCCACGGCGCGGACACCGAACCCCTCCCTGGAACGGCTCCTGCGGGGCCCCAGCGGTCTGGGCACGGCGGGGCTGTACTTCACCCCGCGTGAGGCACCGCCCGCGCCGCCGGAGCCGCCGCCGACGAGGGAAGGCATTCCGATCCCGGGCCTCTACTACCACCCGGTGCCGGAACCCGACCCCGTACGGGTGGAGGAGGTCAGCCACAGGATCAAGACGTGGGCGGTGGACGAGGTTGAGGCGTACCCCCCGGAGTGGGAGGACCAGTTCGACGGTTTCTCCGTGGGGCGCTACATGGTCGCCTGCCATCCGGACGCGCCCACCATCGAACACCTGATGATCGCCACGCGGCTGATGGTGGCCGAGAACGCGGTCGACGACTGCTACTGCGAGGACCACGGAGGCTCGCCCATCGGCCTCGGTGGACGCCTGTTGCTGGCACACACCGCTCTCGACCCCCTCCACACGACGGGGGAGTATCAGCCGGTGTGGGCGGAGTCGCTCCAGTCGGACGCCCCTCGGCGGGCCTACCGCTCCGCCATGGAGTACTTCCTCCAGGTGGGCACCGCCTCCCAGGCCGACCGGTTCCGGCACGACATGGCCCGTCTGCACATGGGGTACCTCGCCGAGGCCGCCTGGGCCCAGACGGAGTACGTCCCGGAAGTGTGGGAGTACCTGGCGATGCGCCAGTTCAACAACTTCCGCCCCTGCCCGACCATCACCGACACCGTCGGCGGCTACGAACTGCCGGCGGACCTGCACGCCCAACCGGCCATGCAGCGGGTCATCGCGCTCGCCGGGAACGCGACGACCATCGTCAACGACCTGTACTCCTACACCAAGGAGCTCGTCAGCCCGGGCCGCCACCTGAACCTGCCGGTCGTGATCGCCGAACGCGAGAGCTGCTCCGAAAAGGACGCCTACCTGAAGGCGGTCGAGGTCCACAACGACCTCATGCACGCCTTCGAGGCCGCGGCCGCCGAACTGGCCACCGCCTGTCCCGACCCGAGAGTGCTGAGCTTCCTACGGGGCGTGGCCGTGTGGGTCGACGGCAACCACTACTGGCACATGACCAACACCTACCGCTACAGCCTGCCCGACTTCTGGTAAGGATGGACTTATCTGTGACTAGCATCGACCTCACCACTGCCGGCGCCTCCGCGTTCATCCCCGCCCCGGTGACGCTCTACCAGGGCGACATCGCCCGTTACTGGAACAACGAGGCCAGGCCGGTGAACCTGCGTCTCGGCGACGTCGACGGCCTTTACCACCACCACTACGGAATCGGCGACGTCGACCACGGCGCCCTCGGCGACGCCGGCGACAGCGAATACGAGAAGAAGCTGATCGCCGAGCTCCATCGTCTCGAGTCGGCGCAGGCCGAAGTCCTCTTGAACCACCTCGGCCCCATCGAGCGCGACGATACGCTCGTGGACGCCGGATGCGGCCGCGGCGGCTCGATGGTCATGGCCCACCAGCGCTTCGGATGCAAGGTCGAGGGCGTCACCCTCTCGACCAAGCAGGCCGACTTCGCCAACCACCGCGCCCGCGAACTCGGCATCGAGGACCACGTCCACGCCCGCGTCTGCAACATGCTCAGCATGCCCTTCGAGACCGGGCAGGCCGCGGCCTCGTGGAACAACGAGTCGAGCATGTACGTCGACCTGCACGACCTGTTTGCCGAGCACTCCCGCATCCTCACGGTCGGCGGCCGTTACGTGACCATCACCGGCTGCTGGAACCCGCGTTACGGCCAGCCCTCGAAGCGGGTCTCCCAGATCAACGCGCATTTCGAGTGCAACATCCACTCCCGCCGGGAGTACCTGCGCGCGATGGCCGACTGCCGTCTCGTACCGCAGGCCGTCATCGACCTGACTCCTGCGACCCTGCCCTACTGGGAGCTGCGGGCCACGTCTTCTCTGGTCACCGGTATTGAAGAGGCGTTCATCAACTCCTACAAGGACGGCTCGTTCCAGTACCTTCTGATCGCGGCTGACCGAGTCTGACCGACCGCCGACCGAAAGGCCGGGCCCGTTACCCGACGGATCCGGCCTTTTCGGGCTCAGCGGCCGGCGGCGAGGTTCATCGGCTTGCCGATACCCGGCTCACTGCCCCATCGGGACGCCGGAGGTAGCCGGCAGAGGGTGGTCTCGCGCAGGTAACTCACACGAAGCCCCTCCGGCTGCCACGGGGCCTTGTAGGGGAGGTCTCCTGGGGAGCCATGCTTCAGTGCCGATCCGACGCGCGTGCCGGTGTACGACGTTGTGGGCAGTCAACAGAGTGCGGTGACGAAGCAGCCGGTTTGCGCCGACAGGGGGCGGCCGTCGCGGCTTGTTCCGACCCCGTGGTCCGACCGGTCTCGCGGTCACCTTCTTCGGTGGCGCATGCCTGACGGGGGATCCGGCAGATGGCCGCCCCATGGATCGAATCCGCGAGGCGGCCGCTGGAATGGAAGGCTGTGTGCCGACCCTTGTGGCGCATTGGCCGACTGGTGCCCGCGCCCACTCGCTGAAGTACTGAAGCCGTACTTCAGCGGAGAGTGGCCCACCAGCAGCCCTCCGGCTCGCCGCCGCTCCGGCTGCTTTGCTGAGGCGCCTCGCGGAGGGGTTGTGGCGCGGGTTGATCTCCGGTTGTCGGCCAGGCCGCTCAAGACCCCGCGACTGGACGCCGGCGCTCCACAGGTAGGCGGCCGGCGCACCCAGCGAGAGGAGGATGTCCATCGTCGCCGAACCGTGTCGCAGGGTCAGGGCCGCAGCTCGGTGCAACGGCCAGGCCCCCCGGCAATCACCGGGGTCGCCAGCCCGAGCGCGAGCCACGCCAGCCCGGGAAGTGCAGAGCAGAGATCATCGACACGGCGGACCGGCAGACCCAGTACCGCGGAGGCGATCAGACGGCGGCGCGGCCCCGAGATGCGGGCGCCTTCGGTGTCGGCGGCCTCGGCTCCAGCCGCCTCGGCCGGGGGCTGGTCACGGAGGGGTGCCACGCCGTAACCGATGGCCTCGACGGCGGCGATCAGCTGCTCCGCGGAGGCGCCCGGGTCGGCTCGCGTGATGTGAGCGGTCGAGGTCGCGAGATTCACGGTCGCGCTCACTCCGGGGAGCTTGCCCAGCTTTCGATCGACCCGCGTTACGTAGAGGCGCAGGTCATGCCGGTGATGGCCAACTCTACGGCGTGGTTGGCGTCGGCCGGAGTGGTGGTGGCCATGGCAAGGGTTTCTCTCGCCTTCAGTCTCGTACGGAATGAGGCGCGGGCGACAGCACGGCTGGTAGGACCACGACGAAGCCCTACCCCGTGGCCGGACGCCAGCACAGCTCGCCTCGGTACAGGCGGCGCAGAACATCGGGTGGCTGGTGGGAGCGCTGGGCGGGCGGGCCCCTGCCCGCCAGGCCGCGGACCCGGGCGAGGACGCAGTGGCCTGCCGGATCACCGAAGGAGCGTCCGCGCGATCCGGTGCCGCGACGTCATGAGCGGGCACCGCCACTCGTACCAGCCGGAATACGGCCCGGGAGCGCGAACCGTACGCGGCGCGAGGCAATCGCAGTGCCGGCCTTGGCCATGCGTGGAGATGGACGGACCGATGTCTTCCGCCCCGAGCGCGTTTCGACTGTCGTCGTCGCGCAGGGAGTCAGGGGGCGTGGGAGGGCTACGGCACCGTACTGACGGTGCGTCGGAAAAGTCGGCAGTCGGTCAGCATGAGTCCTGAAAGACCTGGGGAAAGCTGACTGGAGATGGGACTCGCTGTAGGCTGCCGGGACCGCCCTTGACCTGCGGGAAGCAGGCAGGGAGCAGACATACCGGGAGTTATTTCATGCTTCGTACCATGTTCAAGTCCAAGATCCACCGGGCCACCGTGACCCAGGCCGACCTGCACTACGTCGGCTCCGTCACCGTCGATGCCGAGTTGCTCGACGCCGCCGATCTGCTGCCCGGTGAGCTGGTTCACATCGTGGACATCACCAACGGCGCGCGGCTGGAGACGTACGTCATCGAGGGGGAGCGGGGCTCGGGTGTCATCGGGATCAACGGCGCCGCCGCTCATCTCGTGCACCCCGGGGATCTGGTCATCCTGATCAGTTACGCGCAGGTCGAGGACGCGGAGGCGCGCGCGCTCAAGCCGCGGGTCGTCCATGTCGACGGCGACAATCGGATCATCGAGCTGGGCGCGGACCCGTCCGCCCCGGTACCGGGCACGGACCAGCAGCGCAGCCCCCACGCTGTGGCCGGCTGACGGGAGTCGGCGACCATGGCGATCGCCCCGGTGGCGGTCCACACCGTGGTCGAGCCGGGCCATGAGGGCCGCGGGATCGCCGGGGACCTGGTGAAGGCCTTCTACGGGATCGCCGTCGGCGAGGGGGTGCCGGTCGTTCCGCTGTGCCCCTACGCCGCGAGCTGGGCCGCCGGACATGCCGATCAGGCGCCCGTCGCCCCGGCCGAGGTCGTCGAGGCGGCCAAGGCCCAGCTGGAGTGCGACACCGCGCTGTGGTGAGAGGGCTGACGCTGCTCCACACCTCACCGGTGCACGTTCCGGTCTTCGACGCGCTGCGGGACAGGGACCACGCGGGAGCCGTACTGCGGCACCTGGTGGCTCCGGAACTGCTGGACCGGGCCCGGGACCGGGGAGCCGATTCCGTGGCCCCGGACCTGCTCCGGCTGCTCGACGGCTCCGGCGGCCCGGCGCTCGTCACGTGCTCGACCATCGGGGCGGTCGCGGAATCCCTGGCTCCGGCCCTCGGCTTCCCCGTACTCCGGGTGGACCGGCCGATGGCGGCCGCGGCCGTGCGTACGGGCCCCCGGATCGTCGTCCTGGCCGCCCTCGACTCGACGCTCGCCCCGACGGCCGGACTGCTGGCCGAGGAGGCAGCCGGGCGGCCGGTGTCCGTACGTACGCACCTCGTCGCCGGAGCCTGGGCGCGCTTCGAGGCCGGGGACACCGCCGGCTACCTGGCGGCGGTGGCCGCGGCGGCGGACGCGGTCACCGACGCGGACGTGATCGTTCTGGCCCAGGCATCCATGGCCGGCGCCGAACGGATCGTCCGCACCCGGCTGCCCGTACTCTCCAGCCCCCGGCCGGGTCTGGCCGCCGGGCTGTCCCTGCGGGGGCCCGGCCTCTAGGGGCGACGGGCATGGCCGCCGGGATCGGGG
Organism: Streptomyces sp. NPDC003042; assembly: GCF_053591315.1. Lineage (NCBI taxonomy): Bacteria > Bacillati > Actinomycetota > Actinomycetes > Kitasatosporales > Streptomycetaceae > Streptomyces > Streptomyces sp. NPDC003042. The sequence goes on along the minus strand of NZ_JBSFTP010000018.1, from coordinate 23,000 downwards.
GAAGGCGCGGCTCATGGTGCGAAACACAGAGCAGACGCAGCCTCCGGTACCCGAGCCGGAACCAGGCCCCAAGCCGTTCCCCCCGGTGCCGGACCCCGAACCCGTGCCGCGCCCGGTGCCGCCCGTGCCCGGGCCGGTCCCCGAGCCCGACCCGGTGCCCCCGCCGCCCGGGCCGGCGCCGATCCCGCAGCCCGGTCCGCTGAGCTGAGGAACTGGGGCAACTGAGGTAACCGAGGTAACCGAGGTAACCGAGTATCAACTTCCCTTTGGCATCGGCTGGTTGTCACCTTGTCAGACATGTGGGGCCGACATTAGGTTGTGCGGTTCCTGATGTCTTCAAGGGGGCTCCCATGGGCGTACGGGGCCGGCACCGCCGGTACCAGCCGAGCAGCATCAACCGGGCGTCGCTCGCCGTCACCGCCGGTGGCGCCGGGATCGCCCTCCCGCTGATCGGCGCGGGGACCGCGCACGCCGCCTCCGTGGAGACGTGGAACAAGGTCGCGGCCTGCGAGTCCACGAGCAACTGGCACGTCAACACGGGCAACGGCTACTACGGCGGCCTGCAATTCAGCCAGAGCACCTGGCGCGCCTTCGGCGGAACGGCCTTCGCCGCCCGCGCCGACCTGGCCACCAAGGACCAGCAGATCGCGGTCGCCGAGAAGGTCCTCAAGGGACAGGGCCCCACAGCGTGGCCCGCGTGCGGCCCGAAGGCCGGGCTGAGCCGCAGCGGCCCGGCGGCAGGGGTCGCCGGCGGGCAGCCTAAGACGCAGCCGCAGCCGCAAGCGCAGCCGCAGACGCAGGCTCCCAAGGACCGGATCCAGCCGACCAAGGCCGCCACCGCGCCCCCCGTCACCACGCCCCGCCCGACCGGGACCTCCGTCCTGCCGAGCCCGTACGTCGTCGGCCCCGGGGACTCGCTGTCCGCGATCGCCACCGAGCAGCACGTCGAGGGCGGCTGGCAGGCCCTGTACGAGACCAACCGGGCCACCGTGGGAGCCGACCCCGACCTGATCTTCCCCGGACAGCGGCTCACCCTGCGGATCACCACCGCGCCGACCGCCCCGCCCTCGCAGAATCCGCAGAAGCCGCCGCGCACCGCGGAGCCGGTCAAGCCGGTGGAACCGGCCGCGCCCCGGCCGGAGCAGGCCAAGCCGGAGCAGGCCAAGCCGGAGCAGGCCAAGCCCGCCCAGCCGAAGCCCGAGCAGGCCAAGCCCGCGGAGAAGCCGCAGCCGAAACCCCGGCCCGAACAGGCCAAGCCCGCCGAGAAGCCCGCCTCAGCGCAGCAGCAGTCGGCAGCGGGAGGTTTCTCCGCCCCCGTCGACGGGGTCCTCGGCACCGCCTACCGGGTCGCCGGATCCTCCTGGTCGAGCGGCTACCACACGGGCGTCGACTTCCCGGTTCCCACCGGCACCAGCGTCAAGTCCGTGGGACCCGGCACCGTCCTGTCGGCCGGATGGGCCGGGGCGTACGGCTACCAGGTCGTCATCAAGCACGCCGACGGCCGTTACTCCCAGTACGCCCACCTGTCCGCGCTCGGCATCAAGGCCGGGCAGCAGGTCTCCGGCGGCCAGCGGATCGGCCGTTCCGGCTCGACGGGCAACAGCAGCGGACCGCACCTGCACTTCGAGATGCGCACGGGCCCCGGATACGGCTCCGACATCGACCCGCTGAAGTACCTCCGCGGGCACGGCGTCGACATCTGACCCCCGGACGTGCGGCGGCACGGCCGTGACCAGGCGCAGGCCGGCCGCCGCCAGCACGGCGCTCGCCAGCGCGCCCAGCGTGCCGGCGGTCCCGTAGCGGAAGCCTTCGTCGAAGAGCGAGATTCCGACCGCCGCCGCGACCACCGGATTGACGACGGTCACCGTGGACAGTGGCGCGGTCAGCCCCGCGCCCCGGTAGGCCGCCTGGGACAGCAGGAGCCCACCGGCCGCCAGTACGGCGATGGCCACCAGGTCCGGCCACATCCTTTCCGGCGCGCCCGCACCGAAGCTCTCGGCCACCGACTTCGTGAACACCGAGGCCATCCCGAAGGCGGCACCGGCCGCCGCCGCCAGCAGCACGCTGCGCAGCACCGCCCGGTGCGTCCGGTGTGCCGCGACGAAGAGCACGGCCACGCCGGCGGCCGTCACCGTCAGGAGCAGACCCCGCTCGGCGGCCGCCAGGGCCTGCCGCGCCCGGGCGTCCCCGCCGGTCAGCGCCAGCAGCCCGGCCAGGCCGACCGTGGCCAGCACCGCCCCGCGCCAGGCCGCCGAACCCGCCCGGCGCCCCACGAGGACGGCCGCCATCGGGAGCGCGAAGACGATGGTCAGCGCTCCGAGGGGCTGGACCAGGCTCAGCGGCCCGTACGCCAGAGCCACCACGTGCAGCAGCGCGCCCAGGGAGTTCAGGCCGACGGCGCTCCACCACGCGGGCCGGCGCAGGGGCGCGTACTCGCGGTCCGGCGAGCTCGCCGCGACCCGTTCCTGGACGATCGCGCCGCCCGCGTAGGCGACGGCGGACACCAGGGAGAGCAGAACGGAGAGGGCTAGGGCGCTCATGATTTCCACCATGCCGCACCCGGGCCGGCTCTTCATCCGCCCAGAGGACTCCTTGATCGGCCGCAAGTCGTCCTCCCGGCATACACCAGCCGGAGTACGAGGACGGTTGACCGGCGATTTCCGGCCACGGAAAGCGGCTCGTATCGGGACTCGTATCGGGATTCGGATCCGGACTCGGATCCGGACTGGACACCAGCGCCCCAAAACGCCGCGAATACTGCCATACCGTGACAGCCCGCTCGCGGTGCGTGAGGAGCGTGAGGACGGGTTTGGTTCCGGGCGTGTCGCCTCCGTACAGTTGCCCTTTTGGGACCTCCGCAGCAGGCGGACGCGGACGGGCGAACGACGAGCGAACAAGGAACGGCAGCGGCCATGACGGTGACCGAAGACAACCACGCATACGGGCCGGGCATCGACCCCGAGCGGCTGGCCCTCTGCCTCAACGTGCTCGACGAGCTGGACAAGCTCGACGTCGACCACCCGGATGCCGTCACCGTACGCCGTGCCACCGCCGGCCTCTACCGGACGGTCAAGCAGCGCCGCCGCCAGGAGCGCCGCGCCGCCAAGACCGCCAACGACAAGGCCGTCACCGAGGCGACCGCGACCGGCTCCGCCGAGCGCATCGACGACGAGACCCAGGGCAACGCCCTGACCGCGGCCACCAAGGGCCCGATCGCCGGAATACTCCAGCGCCCGCGCTCCTGCTACATCTGCAAGACCCGCTACGTCGAGGTCGACGCCTTCTACCACCAGCTCTGCCAGGACTGCGCCGCCTTCAACCACGCGCGCCGCGACGCGCGCACCGACCTGACCGGCCGCCGCGCCCTGCTCACCGGCGGCCGCGCCAAGATCGGCATGTACATCGCGCTGCGGCTGCTGCGCGACGGCGCGCACACCACCATCACCACCCGCTTCCCGAACGACGCGGTCCGCCGCTTCAAGGCCATGCCGGACAGCTCCGAGTGGCTGCACCGGTTGAAGATCGTCGGCATCGACCTGCGCGACCCGGCCCAGGTCGTCGCGCTCGCCGACTCGGTCGCCGCCGAGGGCCCGCTCGACATCCTGATCAACAACGCCGCGCAGACCGTACGCCGCTCCCCGGGCGCCTACAGCGAGCTCGTCGCCGCCGAGAGCGCCCCGCTCCCGGCCGGTGAACTGCCCACCGCCGAGGTCATCGGCACCTTCGGCAGCGGCACCGTCGACCGGGTCGCCGCCCTGCCGACGGGCAAGGGCGAGAAGCTCAGCGCCCAGGACATCACCGAGCTCGCGCTGGTCTCCGGCTCCGCCTCCCTGGAGCGGATCGCGGCCGGCACCGCCATCGACGCGGGCGGTCTGGTGCCGGACCTGCACGACACCAACAGCTGGATCCAGACGGTGTCCGAGGTGGACCCGATCGAGCTCCTCGAAGTGCAGCTGTGCAACTCCACGGCGCCCTTCATCCTGATCAGCAAGCTCCGCCCGGCGATGGCCGCCTCCGAGGCCGGCCGCCGGTACGTCGTCAACGTCTCCGCGATGGAAGGCGTCTTCAGCCGCGGCTACAAGGGCGCCGGCCACCCGCACACCAACATGGCGAAGGCCGCGCTGAACATGCTGACGCGCACCAGCGCCCAGGAGATGTTCCAGAAGGACCAGATCCTGATGACCGCCGTCGACACCGGCTGGATCACCGACGAGCGTCCGCACCCGGACAAGATCCGTCTCGCGGAGGAGGGCTTCCACGCCCCGCTCGACCTGGTGGACGGCGCGGCCCGCGTCTACGACCCGATCGTGCGCGGCGAGGCCGGCGAGGACCTGTTCGGCGTCTTCCTGAAGGACTACGCCCCCGCCAACTGGTAGGCAGTCCGCCCGCGGAACTCTCTCCGCGAAGATTCCGTCCGCCTCCGCGAGGCCCGGCCGTATCCCGGCCGCGGCCTCGCGGAGGCGTTTCTGCCCGGCGTCACCACCCGAACGGAGCAGCCGGCCCAGGTCGTTGACCAGTCCGGCGACCCGGATCCGGCCGCCCGAGCACCGGGCCCTGCCAACTCGCCACCGTCACGGCCTCCGTCGTCCGCGTTCACGCGCCGTCGTCGGTGCCGAGCAGACCGCCACGGGCGGACATACCGTCGTACGAGCCGTCGTGGCGTCGTGCGAGTTACTGAACTCGGGGTGAAATCATGCGGTCCAGCGTGGATTTTACCGTTCCATCGAGCGGGACCCCGCTCATATGTGTACCCTGAGCCGGAAGGAGCCCCCACCCGGGCTCCGCTCCACCACGGCGCCACCGCGTCCGGAAAACCTATTTTCTTTCCCTATTTCCGGCGCGCGGCCGAGCCCGCCGGGTTACGCGACACAAGGGAGTTCGCGGTGACTGAAACGACGAAGCCCGACCCGACCATGGAGCGACCGGGGCGGGGGGCGAAAAAGACGAAGTCCGACGAACTCGGGAGTCTCGAGGTGTGGGCGCGCTCCGCCCCCATCCGACTGGCAGGCTACGAGGACGACCTCGCCGAGCCGCACATCCTGCCGAGCGTCGACTAGCCACCCGGCACCGGCCCCCGCGCCGACGTGGCGGCGGGGGCCCGGCATGCGCGCCGCGCGTTCCGCGCCCCCGGTCCCGGTTCCCGTTCGGCCTACGCCATGAGCGTCATCGCTGTGGGCGATCAACGCTTTCCGTGCCGCGCCGCAGCGTGCAGTCTCAACCCATGAAACTGCTGATGCTGGGTGGTACCGAATTCGTTGGCCGTGCGATCACCGAGGATGCCCTGGACCGGGGTTGGGAGGTGACCGTCTTCCACCGGGGTCACCACGCGCCCCCGCCCGGGACCTCGGCGCTGCACGGGGACCGCACCGCCCCCGACGGCCTGGCCGCCCTCGCCGAGGGCGAGTGGGACCTCGTCGTCGACACCTGGGGCGGAGCTCCCACGGCGGTGCGCGACAGCGCCCGCCTGCTGGCCGGCCGGGCCGGTCGCTACACGTACATTTCCAGCCGCTCGGTGTACGCCTACCCCGCCCCGGCCGGCCTCGCCGAGGACGGCCCGCTGGTGGAAGGCTCGCCCGACGCCGACTCCGTCGCCTACGCGGAGGACAAGCGGGGCAGTGAACTCGCCGCCCTCGACGCCTTCGGCGACCGCGCGCTGCTCGTGCGCGCCGGCCTGATCATCGGCCCGTACGAGAACGTCGGCCGCCTGCCCTGGTGGCTGAACCGCGTCGCCCGCGGCGGTCCGGTCCTCGCGCCCGGCCACAGTGAACTCCCGCTCCAGTACATCGACGTACGCGACCTCGCGCGCTGGACCCTGGACGCGTCCGTCGCCGGGCACGCCGGTGCGTACAACCTGGTCTCCCCGGTCGGCCACGCCACCATGGGCGCGCTCCTCGACGCCTGCGCCGCCGCCACCGGCGCCGCGGCCGAGCTGCGCTGGACCGACGCGGCCGCCATCGAGGAGGCCGGGGTGCAGCCCTGGACCGAGCTGCCGATCTGGCTGCCGGAGGGCGAACTGCACGACTACATGTTCGGCGGCGACGTCACCAAGGCCCTTGCGGCGGGCCTGAAATGCCGTCCCGTCGAGGAGACCGTGGCCGACACCTGGGACTGGCTGCGCACGCTCGGCGGAGTCGCCCCCCAGCGCTCCGACCGGCCGGCCCCGGGCGTGTCCCCGGAGCGGGAGGCCGCGCTACTCGGGCTCTGAGTCGGCGGCGTCCGCGAGGCGGGTCGGGGGCATGTACTCGCGCACCAGCGTGCGGTGCCACCAGGCGCCCGTCTCGCGCAACTCCCGCCAGGTGGTGAACCGGTAGCGGTACAGCCTGGCCCGCACGAAGCGCGGCGGGGCGTCCGGGAAGGGATTGTGGCGGATCAGCCGCAGCGTGTCCCGGTCGCCCGCCAGCAGCCGCTCCGTGAACGGCCCGAACCAGTCCCGCGCATAGCCGGGGGAGAGGGCCGCGAACCACATCAGCCAGTCCAGTCGCAGATGGTACGGGGCGAACTGGCGCGGCATCCGCCGCAGTTCGCCCGGCTTGCCCTTGAAGCCGTACTCCCGCCAGTCGCCGTCCGAGCGCGGCACCCGGTCGGTGGTGCCCTCGACCGCCACCTCCATCCGGACCCGGCCGACCGAGCCGAAGGCCCCGTACGTGTTGACCAGGTGCAGGGCGTCGAAGGAGCGGTTCATCACCTGCCCGCGCGAGATCATGTTGAGCACCGGGCGGTGGCTGAGGAAGAGGATCAGGGCCGTCACCGCGCAGACGAGGACCACGTACCAGAGCGGCGCCGCGCGCGAGGCGGCCGCCGGTGGCGCTCCGGCCACGCGCGTGAAGTCGACGGCCGACAGGGCCAGCGTGATCGTCAGCCAGTTCAGCCAGGCGAAGTTGCCCGACAGGACCAGCCACAGCTGGGTGGCCACGATGATCACGGCGGCGTACGAGGCCACCGGCTGCGGGGTGAAGAGGAGGACCGGGACGACCAGCTGGGTCACGTGGTTGGCCGCGCACTCCACCCGGTGCGCCGGCTTCGGCAGATGGTGGAAGAACCAGCTCAGCGGCCCCGGCATCGGCTGCGTCTCGTGGTGGTAGTCGAGGCAGGTCAGCTTGCGCCAGCAGGCGTCGCCCCGCATCTTGATCAGCCCGGCACCGAACTCCACCCGGAACAGCAGCCACCGCAGCAGCCACAGGACCAGCACGGGCGGCCCGGTCCGGGCGTTGCCGAGGAAGATCGCGAGGAAACCCGCCTCCAGCAGCAGCGACTCCCAGCCGAAGGAGTACCAGGTCTGCCCCACGTTGACGATCGACAGGTAGAGCAGCCACAGCACGGCCCACATCCCCATCGCGGCGGGCAGTGGCACCGCGTCGCCCACCCCCGCGGCCAGGGCCGCGGCGAGCGCCGCGCCCGCCCAGGCGCAGCCGGCGAAGAGCCGGTCGGAGTAACGCAGTTGGAACAGGCTGGGGGCGTGCCGGAACGGCACGTACCGCACGTAGCGCGGCACGGGCAGCATGCCGTGGGCGCCGATCAGTGCCCGGAACTGCAGCGCGGCCCCGACGAAGGCGACGAGGTAGACGCCGGCCAGAGCCCGCTGGAAGACCAGCCGGCTCAGCCAGTACCCGGGGGCAATGAACCAGTCCATCGCCTCCAGTATCAGGCGGCGGCGGCCAGTGCGCGCACGTGGCGGGCGAGCCATCGCGCGTAGGACAGCTGGAGGAAGGGAACCACCGGGCCCGCGAGCCGGGTGTACCAGCAGCCTGGGCGGCTGAAGGCGGTCACCGTGAACCACACCGCGCCGTCGCCGTCCATGTCCACGACGAAGGACTCCTCCCCGCACTCGGGGTGGCCGGGCAGGGTCCCGTACGCGAAACCGATGCGCGAGGGCTCGAACGCGGTCCAGATCACCTGGCAGGGGGCCGTGATCCGCAGCGGTCCGAAGCCGATCCCGACCTCGACGCGGGCGCCGGGGCGGACGGCACCGGCGTCGGCGCGCACCCGCATCCCCGAGGTCCGGTGCGCGTGGAAGGTGGTGACCGCGACTCCGGCGGCCTCGAACGCGGCCCGTCCCTGGCCGAGGCGGGCTCGGTGGTGGAGGTGGTTGTATCCGGCGGGCAGCGGCCGGCGGGCCGTCGCACCCCGGTCGGGGTAGGTGACGGTGTCCCGGCCGGTGCTGGTGAGGCGGGTCATGGCGTGGTCTCCGTTCGGTCGGGTCGGTCGGTCGTGTGTGCTCGCCGGCCGTCGGTCAGCCGCCGCCAGGCCAGCAGCGAGCAGAGGGCGAAGCCGAGCGCGTTGCCCAGGCCGTGGGTCGCCGCCATCCAGGTCAAGGTGGGGTGCGCGATCCCGGTGGCCTCGCCGGCCGCCCACCACAGGGCGAGCAGCATGGTGACCACCAGGACCACCGCCGAGGTCGCCAGCAGCACCCCGGTGGTCCGGTCACGGGCGCCGGGGCGGATGTCCCGCCAGGTCGCGAGCGCCACCGCCCACATCCCGGCCGTCAGCACCACCGCGCCCACCAGCTCGGCCCAGTCGTCGACGAAGTAGCCGAGCAGTACGAGCAGTGTGCCCGCCGGGACGCTGTACGCGGCCCAGCGCCTCCCGCGCCGCGCGGGCGCCGCCCGGCACACCAGTCCGGCGACCAGGGCGGCCGTGAACCCGGCGAAGTGGAAGTGCGGCACGGTCAGCGCCAGGATGTCGAGGTCGAAGCCGAAGAGCCGGTACCCCGCCCGCTCGGCGACCAGGGCGGTCCCGGCGACGGAGGGGGAGACGAGCGCGGTGAGCACGGCCACCTCGGCCGGGGCGAGCGAGCGGGTGCGCGCCAGCCGGGCCGGGGCCCGGGCCGCCAGGGCAAGGGTGGCCAGCGCGTAGAGTGCGGCGAGCACGGTGGCCGGGACCCCGCGCGGGAGCCACAGGCACAAGGCCCCGGGAGCGGCCGCCAGGGGCCACAGCCGGGCCGCGGTGCGCAGGCCGGCGGGGTCGATGAGGCGCAGGCCCACGGGGACGACGTAGAACATGCCCACCGTGACGATGAGGTTCACGAGTACCGTCACGGACCCACTCCTTTGAACGCGTTCAAGTACGGTCATGACCCTACGGGCTTCGTTGAACATGTTCAAGGCGCTCGGGGGTCGGTGCGCGGCCCTCCGGTTGCGGTGTCGGGGGACATGCGGCAGACAAGAGGGGAGCAACCGGGGCGATAAGGGAGAGCAGCGTGAACGACGTGAATGACGTGCCGGCACCGACACCCCGTCAGGCGCCGCGCCGTCACGCACCTGCCGGCGCGGCCTTCTTCGCCCTCTTCGGCCTGCTCGCCGGCGGATGCGCGAACTCCGGCCCCGAGGAGACCATGGGCCCCGCCGCCGAGAGCCGGGAGGTCCACCTCCAGCCGGTGGGCGCCGCCGGACCCGAGCCCTTCACCGCCTCCTCCGCCACCGCCGAGTCGGCCCCCGTGCAGCCCCCGCTCCCCAACACGAGCGGCCGGGGCATCCGCACCGTCGGCGCCGCCACCCCCGGCCTGTACGGCGGAACCCACCGCCTCGGCAGCTGCGACGTGGAACGGCAGGTCAACTCCCTCACCGCCGACGACGCCAAGGCCCAGGCCTTCGCCCAGGCCTCCGGCATCGAAAAGGACAAGCTCCCCGAATTCCTGCGCGGACTCACCCCGGTGGTCCTGCGCGCCGACACCCGGGTCACCAACCACGCCTTCCGGGACGGCCGGCCCGGCAGCTTCCAGTCCGTGCTCCAGGCCGGGACGGCCGTCCTCGTCGACGACCACGGCATGCCCCGGGTCCGCTGCGCCTGCGGAAACCCGCTCGTCGCGCCGCGCGCGCCGAAGGGCAGTGCGGTGCACAAGGGCGAACCGTGGAACGGCTACCAGCCCAACCAGGTCATCGTCATCGAGCCGACGGCCCAGGTGATCGACAACCTGGTCATCGTCAACATCGCCGACAACACCTGGATCGAGCGCAGGGCAGGCGACGACGGCGCCCAGGACCAGATCCCGAAGGCGCTGCCGCCCTACGATCCGGCCGAAGGCATCCCGAACGGGCCCGCGATCCAGCCCGAGTCCTCACCGTCCGAGCCCTGCGCCACCGCGGACTCCCACAGCCTGGCCCGCACCACACCACCCGCGCCCCCGTCCCGGCCGTCCTCGGGCGTACCCGGGCCCGCCGCCGCGCCGTGCCCGCCTTCCCCGTCGTCACCACAGCGGGAGCCGCGCTCCGACGCCCCCTCGGACCTCGGCTCGGACGTCCCCTCCACGGTGCCCGAGGACGGCCCCCCGGACCCGTCCGCGCAGCTCCCGGACGACCCGGCCCTGCCGCCGGACGGGGGCGACGCACCGCTCCAGGACCCGGACGCTCCGGGCGACCCGGCCCTGCCCGACGGCGACCCGTACGCAGACCCGTACACCGCCCCGGACGCCGACCCCTACGGCGTACCGGACCAGCAGGAGCAGTCCTTCGACGAGGGGCCCGACCTGGAGAGCGCCTGACCGGCCGCTGTGTCATGGTGGACCGGTGCCGAGCACCACATCGCTGCCGAAGGACTGGCCCGCGCATCCGGACCTGTCGCTCTCGCTGAACCGGATGGGCAGTTTCGACTGGAACCTGGCCACAGGGCTCATGCACATGGACACGGCGGCCCTCGACGTATTCGACACGGACCCCGACGAGTACGACGGACGGCCCGCCTCCCTCGCCGCGCGCGTCCCGCCCGCCGAGGCGGCCCGGCTCGACGCCCTCGTCTCCAGCGCCCTCAAGAGCGAGCTCGACAGCTACGGCGCCTACTTCCGCATCCGCCGCCGGGACGGCCGGCTGCGCTGGACCCACACACAGGGCCACGTCCTGCGCGGCCCGGACGGACGCCCGTACCGCATCATCGGGATCGTCCGCGACGCGACCGAGGAACTCAGCCACTCGGCCGAACGGCTCGGTCTGGACGAGGAACGGCGTCGGCAGACCTCCGTGGTCGAGAGCACCACCGCCGCCCTCGCGCACGCCCGGACCGTACAGGACGTCATCGACGCCCTCGGCGACGCCCACGGCCTGGAACGCCTCGGCTCCATGGGCATGGTCATGGGCCTGGTCGAAGCCGGCCGGATCCATCTGGTGGCCGAAGGCCCCCAGGGCAGCTTCGTCCCCGGCACGCGCTACACGCGCATCGACGCGGACTACCCGATGAGCGAGGTCGTCCGCTCGCTCCAGCCGCGCTTCCTGGACTCCGCCGAGGAGTTCGCCGACGGGTATCCCGGGCTCTGGTCGAAGATCTCGTCCATGCGGATCTCGGCCGCCGCCTATCTGCCGCTGATCGCCCAGGCACGCCCGATCGGCGCCATCGGACTCCTCTACCAGGACAAGGACGGCTTCACGCAGGAGGAGCGCAACCTCCTGGTCGCGCTGGGCAGCAGCATCGCGCAGAGCCTCCAGCGGGCCATGCTGCTGGAGCAGGAGCACGATCTGGCGGAGGGCCTGCAACAGGCCATGCTGCCCCGGCGGATCCCGGCCGTCCCCGGAGCCCAGATCGCCGTCCGCTACCGCTCCGCCCGGATGGGCCAGGACATCGGCGGCGACTGGTACGACATCATCCCGCTGCCGGGAGGCCGGGTCGGCGCCGTCATCGGCGACGTGCAGGGCCACGACACCCACGCGGCGGCGGTGATGGGGCAGCTGCGCATCGTGCTGCGCGCCTACGCCGCCGAGGGGCACTCCCCGGCCACGGTCATGGCACGGGCCTCCGTCTTCCTCCACGAGCTGGACACGGACCGCTTCGCGACCTGCACCTACGTGGAGGCCGACCTCTCCACCGGGGTCCTCCAGCTGGTGCGCGCCGGCCATATCGACCCCCTCCTGCGCACCCGGGACGGGGACTGCCGGCGGCTGCCCGTCGAGGGCGGGATGCCGCTGGGACTGTCGGCGGAGTTCGGCCGCCTGGACTACCCGGTGACGACCGTGGAACTGGACCCGGGGGAAACGATCCTCCTGTGCACGGACGGCCTGGTGGAGCAGCCCGGCGCGGACCTGGACGACGGCATCCAGCTCCTGACCTCCCTGATTCGCAGCGGCCCCGCCGAACTCCAGCAGCTCGCCGACCGGCTCTGCGAGGTGGTCGACGACCGGGGCGGGGACGACGACATGGCGCTGCTCCTGCTGCGCCGCCAGGGCGAGGACGTTCCGCAGGGCGGCGGACGGCTCCAGCAGCACGTGGCCCCCGGGGACCCCGAAGCCCTGGTCGCCGCCCGGCACATGATCGGCGCGGCGGTACGGGCCTGGGGCGCGCGGGGCCAGGCCGACGAGATCGAGCTCGTCGCGGACGAGCTCATCGTGAACGCCCTGATGCACACGGACGGCCCCGCGATCGTGACCCTGCGCGTACTGACCAGCCCGGAGCGGCGGCTGCGGGTGGAGGTGGAGGACCGCTCCAGCGCACTCCCCAGGCGCCGCGAGGCGGGAGAGGCCGGCGTGTCGGGGCGCGGCCTGATGCTGGTGGACCGGCTGGCGGACGTCTGGGGCGTGGAGTCGCGGGGCAGCGGCAAGTGCGTGTGGTGCGAGTTCGTGATGGGCTGAGGGGTTGAGCCGTGCCGGCCTGAGCCGTGTGGGGCTGGGCCGCCGGGCGGGCACCGTACGGCCGCCGGCTCGCGCTTCCCGTGGGGCGGCGGCAGGCTGGAAGGATGCCGGAGCTGCCGGAGGTCGAGGCCCTGAGGGAGTTCCTCGACGAGCACCTCGCCGGGCGGGTGGTCGCACGCGTCATCCCGCTCGCGGTCAGCGTGCTCAAGACCTACGAGCCGCCACTGACCGCCCTCGAAGGACAGCGGGCGGGGTCCACCGCCCGGTACGGCAAGTTCCTCGCCGTACGGATCGGGGAACTCCACCTCGTCACCCACCTGGCGCGGGCCGGCTGGCTGCGCTGGCAGGACACCCTCCCCGCGCAACCGCCGCGCCCCGGCAAGGGACCGCTCGCGCTGCGCCTCGTACTGGAGGACGGCGGAGGCTTCGACCTCACCGAGGCGGGCACCCAGAAACGCCTCGCGGTGTACGTCGTGCGCGACCCCCAGGAGGTGCCGGGCATCGCCCGGCTCGGACCCGACCCGCTGGCCGAGGGCTTCGACCGGGACGCCTTCGCCGCGCTGCTGGCCGGGGAACGCAGGCAGATCAAGGGCGTCCTGCGCGACCAGGGCGTCATCGCGGGCATCGGCAACGCCTACAGCGACGAGATCCTCCACGAGGCCAAGGTCTCGCCCTTCAAACTGGCCGCCTCCTTCGACGAGGACCAGGCCACGCACCTGTACGAGGCACTCCAGGACACCCTGCGCGCCGCCGTCGCCCGAGCCCACGGGCTGGCGGCCGGGCAGCTCAAGGCCGAGAAGAAGAGCGGGCTGCGGGTCCACGGCCGGGAGGGGGAGCCCTGCCCGGTGTGCGGGGACACCGTCCGCTCGGTGTCCTTCGCCGACTCCTCGCTCCAGTACTGCCCCACCTGCCAGACCGGCGGCAAACCGCTCGCGGACCGCAGGCTCTCCCGCCTCCTCAAGTAGCCGGGACGGAGGCCGGGACGGCGGCCGGAGACCCCGCGTAGACTCCGGCACCATGGCCGAGGAGCAACAGCCGCCGCCCCGGCGGGAGATCGTCACCGGAGTACCCCGGGGAAGCCGCCGCAGGCCGCCCGGGCACACCCCGGCCCGCTCCGAGATCTCCGAGCAGACCACCCTCGGGGCCACCTACGTACGAGCTCTGATGCGCAGCCAGCTCCGCGCCGCCGTGGGCGCGCTGGCGGTGCTCACCGTGCTGCTGGTGCTGCTTCCGCTGGCGTTCCTGCTGCCCCGGGCCGCGTCGGGCCCGCTGGTCTGGATCGGGCTCGGCCTGGTGGTGTACCCGGTGATGTGGCTGATCGCCCGCTGGTACGTGAACCGGGCCGAGCGCAACGAGGCCGACTTCACCGGGCTGGTGACGGACCCGGCCGAACCGCCGCCGCTCCGCCACCCGGCGTAGAGGAGCGCACGTTCCTCGGGCGGTGTGCTCCTGGGGCGGCGGGTCCTCAGAACAGGTGCATCGCCAGGTGGCCCAGGGGCAGGCCGAGCTGCCAGGCCGGGGTCCAGACGCGGGCGTTCTCGTCCAGGCCCGGCGGGGTGTCGGCGTGACCGTGCCGGCCGGGGTCGAGATTGGTGGCGAACAGTTCGGTGTCGTCCAGCCAGCGCCACGCCGCCCGGGCCAGTTCGAGGTCGGGGTCCTCACCGCCACCACGCTCGCGGGCCTCCTCGCCCAGCGCGAGGAAGCGGGTGTGCACCCAGTCGCGCCAGGGGTGTCCGTACGCGGTCAGGGACAGCCACTCGTCGAGCTGCGAGACCACCCGGATCCCGGAGAGCTCGCCCGCCGCGTCCGAGAGGTAGATCGTCAGCGCGAGCGTGTCGCGCCCGGCACGGAATTCCAGCGTGCTGACCGGGATCAGCCGGCCCGTGCGCAGCAGCTCATCGGCGATGTACTCCGCGTAGAGCCACGCCATGGGCACTGCCAGTCCGCCGTCACTGGTGCCGTTCGAACCCTCGGGCTGCACCGTTCCACCTTCTCCCGCGCGTCGAGCTTCCACCGTCACCCCTGAGCCTTCACCGGCCGACTCGTGGAGCGGAGGATGTTTACTCAACTTGAACGCACTCATGCCGATATCGATGCGGTCCCTGTCCGGTTCGTGCGCATGGAAGACGATCCTTGAGTGCTTCGGCGTGCGTCCGCCGCGTCAGGCCTGGGCGTGCGGCTCATGCGTGCGGCTCATGCGTGCTGCCCATGCGTGCGGCCCGTGCGCCGGGCGCGTGGATCAGGCGCCCAGTCCGTAGCCGTGGAGGCCCTTCCGCAGGGCGCGCAGGGCGTAGTACGTACGGGATTTGACCGTTCCGGCCGGAATACCGAGCTCTGCGGCCGCCTCGGCCACCGAGCGGTCCTGGAAGTAGACCTGCATCAACACCTCGCGGTGCTCGGGCCCCAGACTGCCCACCGCCCTGCGGACGTCGATCGCGGTGACCGAGCCGGCCACCGCGTCGTCGGGCGCGGGCGCCTGCTCCAGGCCGCCGGGGTCGACCTCCTGCGGCCGTGACATCCGGGCGCGGCGGGCGTCGATCGCCAGGCGCCGCGCGACCGTGAACAGCCAGGGCCGCATGGACTCGTGGGCGCTCGCCAGCACCTCCGGGTGCTGCCAGACCCGTACGAGGGTCTCCTGTACGAGGTCCTCGGCGCGCTGCGCGTCGCCCGCCGTGAGGCCGAGCAGGAATCCGAACAGGGCCCGCCCGTGGTCGCGCTGGAGTTCGGCGAGCGCCTCGGGTTCCGTGTGCTGGAGGGTGGGGGAGGGCGGCACGAGTGGCTCCTTCCGGGGTCCGCTGGGGGGCTCGGGGGTCCGCTTGGGTCCGATTCACACACCCTGACCTGCACGGAGCCGCCCGGGAACCGTCCAGCGCCGCCGTTGCGCCCAAGCACCCGGGTCATCCGGTGGGCGGCCGCACCGGGCGATGAACGGTCGAACGGCGCGGCGAACGGCCATCGGCCAAGGGGGTGAGAGGGCCCCGGCGGGCGGCACCGTTCCTTGACTTGAGGCGTCTTCTCTTATGGATTTCAGGTGATCCGACAGTCCTACGAATGAGAGCTGGGGCAGATGACCAAGCGCACGCGGCACGCATTCGCGCTGCTGTCGACCGTCCTGCTGTCGGCGGCGGCAGCGGCCGGCTGTTCCACCGGCGGTGGCTCCGCACCGGCCCGGCTCGGCCCCAGCTCCGGCGCCACCGGCCCGGCCGCGAAGGGCTTCACCCTGGTCGCGAGTGGCGACGTACTGCCGCACACGTCGATCATCCGGCGGGGGTCGGTGGACGCCGACGGCCAGGGGTACGACTTCCGGCCGATGTTCTCCGGTGTCAAGCCGGTGGTCTCGGCGGCCGATCTGGCGCTGTGCCACATGGAGACGATCTACGGCGAGGACGGCGGGCCGTTCAGCGGCTACCCGGCCTTCGTCTCCCCGCCGCAGGTCGCCGACGGGCTGAAGGACGCGGGATACGACGGCTGCTCCACGGCCTCGAACCACACGCTCGACGACGGCGCCGACGGCCTGAGGCGCACGCTCGACCGCTTCGACAAGGTCGGTCTCGGCCACGCGGGCTCCGCGCGGACGGCCGCCGAGGCGGCCAGGACCACGATGTACACGGCGGGCTCCGCCAAGGTCGCGCACCTCGCCTACACCTACGGCACGAACGACTACCCGCTGCCGGACGGCCGGCCGTGGGCGGTCAACCTGATGAAGCAGGACAAGATCGTCACGGACGCGCGGGCCGCCAGGAAGGCGGGCGCGGACGTGGTGCTGGTCAGCCTCCACTGGGGCACGGAGTGGCAGACCGAGCCGGACGAGACGCAGCTGACGCTGAGCAAGGCACTGACGGCCTCGCAGACCGGGGACCGCCCCGACATCGACATGATCCTGGGCACCCACGCGCACGTCCCGCAGGCCTACGAGAAGCTGAACGGGACCTGGGTCGTCTACGGCATGGGCGACCAGGTCGCCGGTGAAATGTTCAATTACTCCGGCGCGCGGGACCTGCGCGGCAACTACGGCTCCATCGGCCGCTTCACCTTCGCCCCGCCCGCCGCGCCGGGGCAGCGCTGGCAGGTGACGAAGGCCGAGTTCATCCCGCAGATGACCGACCTGTCCATCGGCAGGGTCGTCAACCTCCAGGACGCCCTCGCCAAGGATCCGGACCGGGACGACTACGCATCAGCCCAGGAGGCCATCAGCGAAGCGGTCCTCGGCCGTGGCGCCGCCCAGCACGGCCTCACCAGGGCCGGGTGAGCCCGCCCGAGTCCGAGGAAGAACGATCGCGGGCCGCCCCGTCACCTCCCGGGGGCCGTCCGGCTCGACGCGCGCACCGGCGGCCCGCTCCCTACAGTGCCAATCATGAGTGCCGCCGTGGAGGACACCCGTGGGACCCGCAGCCGCTTCCTGAACCGGGTACCGGACGCCTTCGGAGCGTTCTTCGGGGCGCTCGGGCTGCTCTGTGCCCTACTGGCGCTCTCCCCGACGCTGCGGCGGCTGCTGCGGCACGTCGTGCGCTTCCTCGACCAGTTCGTGGTGCCGGTGAGCGCGAACCTCGCGTACGCCGTCTTCCTCTTCCTGCTCGCCGCCGCCCTCGGCACCCGCAAGAAGATCGCCTGGTGGATCGTCGTCACCTATCTGGCCCTGTTGATCCTCGTCGACGTGCTGCTCATCGGCGACGGGGACTACTGGGTCGGCGGCCCGTCGATGGCCCTCGCGACCCTGGCCCTCGTCATCCTGACCGCCGCCCGCGGGGAGTTCTACGCCGCCTCGCGGACCGGCGCCGTCTGGCGGGCCATGCTCGTGCTCGGCCTCGGGCTGCTCGCGGCCGTCCTCGTAGGCTGGGGCCTGGTCGCGCTCTTCCCCGGCACCCTGCCCCGCGGGCAATGGCTGGACTGGGCCGCCAAACAGGTCTTCGGCGGTCTCTTCTCCGCCCGGGAGTTCGACGGCCGCCCGCCCCGCCCGCTCTACTTCCTGCTCGGCCTCTTCGGCGCCCTCGCCCTGCTGAACGCCGCCATGACCCTCTTCCGCTCGCAGCGCCTGACCGCCGCCCTGCACGGTGACGAGGAGCCCCGCATCCGCGCCCTGCTCGGCGCGTACGGGCGGGGTGACTCCCTCGGCTACTTCGCCACCCGGCGCGACAAGGCCGTCGTCTTCGCCCCGAACGGCAAGGCCGCCGTGACCTACCGGGTGGAGGCCGGGGTCTGCCTCGCCAGCGGCGACCCGGTGGGCGATCCCGCCGCCTGGACCCCCGCCATCGACGCCTGGCTGACGGTCGCCCGCCGCTACGGATGGCCGCCCGCCGTCATGGGCGCCTCCGAGGACGGTGCGACCGCGTACGCCCGCTCCGGACTCAGCGCCCTCCAGCTCGGCGACGAGGCGATCCTGCACGTCGCCCGCTTCGACCTCGACGGCCGCGACATGCGGGTCACCCGGCAGGCCGTGAACCGGGTCCGGCGCACCGGCGCCACCACGCTCATCCGCCGCCACCGCGCCCTCTCCGAGGACGAGATGCGGACCATCGTCGACCGGGCCGACCGGTGGCGGGACACCGAGACCGAACGCGGCTTCTCCATGGCCCTGGACCGGCTCGGCGACCCCGCCGACGGGGACTGCCTGCTCGTCGAGGCCTTCGACGCCGAGGGCGAGCTGATCGCGCTGCTGTCCTTCGTCCCCTGGGGCAAGGACGGCATCTCCCTCGACCTGATGAGGCGCGAGCGCTCCGCCCCCAACGGGGTCATGGAGTTCATGGTCGCCGAGCTGTGCGCCGCGGCCCCCGGCCTCGGCGTGCGCAGGATCTCCCTGAACTTCGCCGTTTTCCGCTCCGCCTTCGAGGAGGGCGGCCGGATCGGCGCCGGCCCCGTCCTGAAGCTGTGGCGCAGGCTGCTGCTCTTCTTCTCCCGCTGGTGGCAGCTGGAAGCGCTGTACCGCTCGAACGTCAAGTACGGGCCCGAGTGGTATCCGCGGTTCCTCTGCTACCAGGATGCCGGCTCCCTCGCCCGGGTCAGCCTCGCCTCAGGCATCGCCGAGGGCTTCGTCTCCGTGCCGAGCCTGCGCACCCTGTGGGGCAACGGCCACCCCAAGGGCCTCACCGCCCCCGCCAGTACCGCGGGGCTGCCCTCCATCGACTCCCTGGGCCTGGACCTCATAGGCGAGGACGGGGTGCGTACGCCGGCCGAGCGGCTGCCCGAGCAGGTCCGGGTCCGCCACGCCAAGCTGGAGCGGATCCGGGCGGGCGGCACCGACCCCTACCCCGTCGGGATCCGGCAGCGTACCCACACCGTCGCCGAACTGAAGGCGGCGCACCCCGGCCACGCGGCCGGGACCCGCACCGGCGAACAGGTCACCCTCGCCGGGCGGGTGATGGTCGTACGCGACCTCGGCGGCGTGGTCTTCGCCGTGCTCCGCGACTGGACCGGCGACGCCCAGCTGATGTTCACCCGGGACGAGGCGGGGGCCGCCGTACTCGACTCCTTCACCTCCCAGGTGGACTTCGGCGACCACGTGGCGGCCACCGGAGAGGTCGGCGCCAGCAAGACCGGCGAACTGTCCGTCCTCGTCGACTCCTGGCAGCTCACCGGCAAATGCCTGCGCCCCCTGCCCGACAAGCGCAAGGGCCTCGCCGACCCGGAGGCCCGGGTCCGGCGCCGCTACCTCGACCTGGTCGCCAGCCCGGACGCGCGGGACGTCGTACGGGCCCGCTCCAGCGCCGTGCAGGCCCTGCGCCAGGGGCTGCTGGACCGCGGCTACCTGGAGGTCGAGACCCCGATGCTCCAGCAGATCCACGGCGGCGCCAACGCCCGGCCCTTCCGTACGCACATCAACGCCTACGACCTTGATTTGTACCTGCGCATCGCGCCCGAGCTCTACCTCAAGCGGCTGTGCGTCGGCGGTATGGAGAAGGTCTTCGAGATGGGCCGCACCTTCCGCAACGAGGGCGTCTCCTACAAGCACAACCCCGAGTTCACGATGCTGGAGGCCTATCAGGCCTTCGCCGACTACGACGTGATGCTCGACCTGACGCGCGAGCTCATCCAGGGCGCCGCCACCGCGGCCTTCGGCTCGCCCGTCGCCCACAAGGCGGGCCCGGACGGCAAGCTCGTCCTCCACGACATCTCCGGGCCCTGGCCGGTCAAGACCATGTACGGGGCGATCAGCGAGGCCATCGGCGAGGAGGTGGACGCCGACACCGAGGAGCGCGTTCTGAGGAGGCTGTGCGACCGGACCCAAGTGCCGCACACCCCCGAGAACACCCGCGCGGACGTGGTCCTGGAGATGTACGAGCGGCTGGTGGAGGAGAAGACCCAGCTGCCCACCTTCTACAAGGACTTCCCGACGGACGTCTCCCCGCTCACCCGGCAGCACCGCGAGGACCCGCGCCTCGCCGAGCGCTGGGACCTGGTGGCCTTCGGCACCGAACTGGGCACCGCCTACTCGGAACTGACCGACCCCGTCGAGCAGCGGCGCCGCCTGACCGCCCAGTCGCTGCTGGCGGCGGGCGGCGACCCGGAGGCGATGGAACTCGACGACGACTTCCTGGACGCCCTGGAGTACGCCATGCCGCCGACCGGCGGCCTGGGCATCGGCGTCGACCGGCTGGTCATGTTCCTCACGGGTCTGACGATCCGTGAGACGTTGCCGTTCCCCCTGGTACGACGCGGCTGAGGGCATGGGAGGCTGGTCCGAGCGGGTGAGGGGGAGTGGGCGCGTCCGCGCCTCTCGACAACTTCCGGGATGTCGTTGATACGTAGTAATAATGAAAAATGACGAGCCGACAGTGGGGCGACGCGTGCTCCTGCGTACCGCCGTCTTCCTCGGAATCGCCGCCGCCTCCGGACTGCTCACCGTGGGCGAGGCCGAGCCCCCGGCAGGAGCCGGCACCGGACCCGGCCCGGCAGGCGGACCCCCGGCGGGGGCCGCCGGTGCGCCCGGGCTGCGCCCCGCGGGGCCACCCGAAAAGTCCTACCGGCTACGGCCGATGACCGCCGAAGCCCCCGCCCGGCCGCCCACCGCGAAACCCGCCGTACGGACCCGGCCCTTCCTGGAACTCCCCGCCGACGCGAGCACGGGCGGCGCCATGGTGCTCACCTTCGACGACGGCCCCGACCCCCGCTACACCCCCGCCATCCTCGACACCCTCGCCCGGTACGGAGTGCGGGCGATGTTCTTCGTCTGCGGCGAGATGGCCACCGACCACCGCGACCTGCTGCGCCGGATGGCTTCGGAGGGGCACGTCATCGGCAACCACACCTGGACGCACCCGCTCATCCCCGCGCTCAGCAGGCCCGCCCTCGCCTCCGAGATCGGCCGCACGAGCGACGTCGTACAGCGGACGGTGGGGGAGGCGCCGCTGTGGTTCCGCGCGCCGTACGGGGCGTGGAACCGGGCCGCCTTCGAGATCGGGGCCGAGCTGGGGATGGAACCGCTCGCCTGGACCGTGGACACCCTCGACTGGAAGGAGCCCGGGACCGCCACGATCGTCTCCCGGGTGCTGGAGGGTGCCGGGTCGGGGGTGATCGTGCTCAGCCACGACGCGGGCGGCGACCGGTCGCAGAGCGTCCACGCGCTGGGTGCGTACCTGCCCCACCTGCTCGCGCGGGGCTACCGGATGACGCTGCCGCCGCTTCCGCCGCGCTGAGCGGGGCGGGCCGGGGCGGGGCGAGCGGGGCCGGGAAGCGCCACGTCCTGTCGGTGCTCCCCGGCCCGGTGTCCGTTCAGCGGGCGGCGATCATCCGGGCGAAGACGACGACGTTGCCGTCGTACCCCCTGCCCTTCGAGTAGCCGCCGCCGCACGTGATCACCCGGAGCTCCGGGTGTCCGGTGTCCCCGTACACCCGGGCTCCGGGGAAGGACTGCTTGGAGAACACCTCCACGCCGTACACCTCGAACACCGCCGTGCGCCCGTCGTAGCGCTCCACCTCGACGTGGCTGCCCGGCTTGACCGACCCGAGGCCGAAGAAGACCGCCGGGCCCTGCGCGTTGTCCACGTGGCCCACGATCACCGCGGATCCGCGCTGGCCCGGAGAGATGCCGTTGAGGTACCAGCCGGCCAGGTTCGGGTCCTGCGGCGGCGGGGCGTCGACATAGCCCTGCGCGTCCAAGCCGACCGTCATGGCCGGCGCGTCCACGCGGATCGACGGGATCCGGATGCGCTGCACCGACGAGTGGTCCAGCACCTCCATGTCCGGCGGCGGCACCGGCGGATTGAACTGATCGGCCGTCACCGCGACGGCCGAGGCCGCGGTGGGCTGGGGCGGCCCGTCGTCGACCGCCACACCGTTGCGCACCATGGCGAGGCCGGTGAGCATGACGAGGGCGAGTACGCCCCACGGTGAGCGTTTGCGTGACTGCCCGGTCTCGTCCTCGCCCATCGTTCTCCCTTCCCGACGCGGGGGTCCCGACCCGCGATCCTGTTCCCGCCCCCGTACGCCCTACTTCACGCACGTTAAGGGTGAGTCGGCAGGACGGCGAGGGGGGAAGGGCGAACGGGTGGCGGGGGCGGCGTGGAGGTGCAAAGGGGCCGTAAGGGATGCGCCCATACAGGTAATCGTCAGATAAACGGCTGACGGTCCGTGACCTGCGGATCCGTCAGCCGAGCCGCTCGCCCGTCGGCGTGTCGCTCAACCGGGCGGCCCAAAGCCACACATGCGGAGCTTGCGGATCGCCCGGAGGGTTTGTTGTGGGATGCGTTCTCGTCGATCATCCGGGGCCGACGCTCCGGGGCGCTTCCCGCTGGAGGTTCCACCATGCGTGTCTTCCGCGCTCTTACCGTGACCGCGGCGGCCTGCGCCGCGATCGGTCTCAGTGTTCCGTTCGCCTCCGCGAATCCCCCGCAGGGCGGTGGCAACGGGCCCCACAACATCTCGGTCAACCCGTACTCCGTGCACCAGGGATCCACGATGCAGGTCAGCGCGTCGGGCTGCGGCCACGGTGGCACGGTCACGTCGCACGGCAACTTTCCCCCCGCCAACCTGTCCGCCGGATCGATCGGCTTCGCGACCGTCCGGATCTTCAACCACGCGTCGCCCGGCACCCACACCCTGTCGGTCAAGTGCAACGACAGCTCCCTGGTGGCCACGCACCGCTTCCAGATCCTGCCCGGCAACGGAGCCCAGGGCGGCATCGGCGGCGCCTTCGGCCCGTCCGCCGCCGAGACCGCCATCGGCGCGAGCCTCGTCGGGGTCGCGGCCCTGGGCGCCGGTGTGCACGTGATGCGCCGACGCCGTCCGGCCGGCCGGATCTGACCGGCCGGTCCGCCCGGCCGGCCCGGACAACCGCCGGTCGCCCCGATTCCCGACCAGGACTCGGGGCGACCGGCGGCTGTCGGGTGTCAGGAGGTGGTTCCCGGCGGTGGCTCGGCCCGGTCTAGGTCGTGTCGTCAAAGTCCCTCCTGGCCGGTGGGGCCTGGCACGCACGCTCGCCGCGTTGTCGTCGGTCGCCGACGCTCCGCGTCGACTCCC
>NZ_JBSFTP010000017.1:0-105457 GCF_053591315.1 Streptomyces sp. NPDC003042 | reverse complement strand
GTCCGCCGGGCGGTGTGTCGCTTGCTCCCCCCCCCCCTCAACCGGGGGGGCCCGTGCGCCCCGGGCCCCACCGGGCCACCGGCGTTTCAGGCGCGGTTCAGGGGCGCAGGCCCCGGATCACCAGGGCCGTGACGGCCTCGAACTCCGTCAGGATCGTGGGCGAGACCCAGTCCGCCGCGTACTGCGGATCGTGGAACCGGCCGGTGGCGTCGAAGACGGCGCGGGCGGCGGCCGGGACATCGGAGGCGGCCAGCGTGCCCGCCGCGACGCCCTCGGCGATGATCCGGGCCAACTGGTCGATCAGCTGGTTCAGGTGAAGGTCGACCACACCGCTGTTCTCGGCGAGCAGCACCGTGTACGTCGCGAACAGTTCCGGGTCGGCGCCCGCCTTGCGGCGCTTGACCTCGAAGAGGGCCTCCAGCCACGCCTCCAGCTTGGAGGGCGCCGGCTCGGCGGGAGCCGAGGCGATCTCCTCCAGCATGACGACGCTCTTGGCGAGCCAGCGGTCCGTGACGGCCTCGCGCAGCGCCGCCTTCGAGGGGAAGTGCCGGTAGACGCTCCCGTGGCTGACCCCCAGGGCGCGCGCCACGTCCACCACGGTCGCCTTGGTGGGGCCGAAGCGGCGCAGCACCTCCTCGGTGGTTTCGAGGATGCGCTCGGGTGTCAGGGGCTCGGCAGCTGCGGGGGGCATGGGTACGACCGTACCTGGCGGCTCAGTGCTCGCTGTCGAGGTGGGCCATCTGGGCCGCCGGATAGCGCTCGCCCGCCGCGGCCCCGGCCGGGACCGCCTCCTCGATGGCGGCCAGGTCGGCGGCGCTGAGGTCTATTTCCAGGGCACCCAGTGCCTCGCCCAGCCGGTCCCGGCGCCTGGCTCCCACCAGCGGCACGATGTCCTCGCCGCGGGAGAGCACCCAGGCGATGGCCGTCTGGGCGACGCTCACGCCCTTCTCCTCGGCGACCTTGCGCAGGGCCTCGACCAGGTCGAGATTGCG
Organism: Streptomyces sp. NPDC003042; assembly: GCF_053591315.1. Lineage (NCBI taxonomy): Bacteria > Bacillati > Actinomycetota > Actinomycetes > Kitasatosporales > Streptomycetaceae > Streptomyces > Streptomyces sp. NPDC003042. The sequence goes on along the minus strand of NZ_JBSFTP010000017.1, from coordinate 104,465 downwards.
GTGCAGGTTCTCCCCCTGGAAGCGGGGGCTCATGCCGCGGAAGTCACCCGGGGCGAGGGCGCGGTCGCGGGTGAAGTGCCCGCTGATCAGGCCGCGGGACAGCACCCCGTACGCCGTGACACCTATGCCCAGCTCGCGGGCGGTCGGCAGGATCTCCTCCTCGATGCCGCGGGAGATCAGTGAGTACTCGATCTGGAGGTCCGAGATCGGGGCCACGGCGGCGGCCCGGCGCAGGGTGTCCGCGCCGACCTCGGACAGGCCGATGTGCCGGACGTGCCCGGCCTGGACGGCCTCGGCGATGGCGCCGACGGTCTCCTCGATCGGCACGTCCGGGTCGACGCGGGCGATCCGGTAGATGTCGATGTGGTCCCGGCCGAGCCGCTGGAGGGAGTAGGCCAGGAAGTTCCTCACGGCCTCGGGCCGGCCGTCGTAGCCGGTGAACCCGCCCTCCACCGTCCGCAGGGCGCCGAACTTGACGCTGGTCAGCGCCCGCTCGCGGGTCGCCGCCGGGGCGGTGCGCAGGGCTTCCTGGATCAGTAGTTCGTTGTGGCCCATGCCGTAGAAGTCGCCGGTGTCGAGCAGCGTGTTCACGCCGTCGGGCGCGGCCTCCAGGAAGGCGTGGATCGTGGAGACGGACTCGGCGCGGTCGGCCCCGCCGTACAGGGCGGACATGCCCATGCAGCCCAGCCCCAGCGGGAAGACCGCAGGCCCCGTGGCTCCGAGCCTGCGGGGAGTGGTGGACGTCAGGACCGAGGTGGACGCGTTCTCGTGAGTGGTCATGCAACGAGAATGGCATGACGAGTGACAGATTTCAATATCTGTCACTCGTCAGTGTCGGCCGGTCTGTCGGTCAGGCCGCCACGCGCAGCGCCAGCGCCGCCGCGGCGATCACCGTCAGGACGGCCGCCGGGGCGAGGTCGAAGTCCTTGACGCGCAGGTGGCTGATGACGGCGCCGGCGAAGTAGAGGGTCACGCCGGTGGCGGCCGCCACCCCGAGCGGGGTGACCCAGAGCCCGGCGACCAGGCCCGCCGCGCCGGCGGCCTTGAGCGTGGCGAGGCGTGGCAGCCAGGACTCCGGCACCTCGACCTTGCGCATGCTGGCGACGATCGCCTCGTTGCGCTGGAACGTGAAGGTGGCGGACGCGGTGAGGACGAGCGCGAGCAGGCCGGTGACGACGGCGTAGGCAATGAACATGGTGAACTCCAACAGTCGAAATTGTCAGATCATTGAATACCATCAACGATCCGGAGATTGCAATCATTTCCTGCCTGCTACGGTGTGGAACATGACGGCAGCACAGGAAGCCCCGCACCCACCGCAGCGGCTTGGCATGCTGCTGGCCTGGCACGGAGCGGTCACCCAGACCCGGATGAAGAAGGCCCTCAGCGCGGCAGGGCTCACCCCCCGGCACGCGATGACGCTGATGCACCTCGCAGGCGGCCCCATCGGCCAGCGGGCGCTCGCCGAGCGGCTGGAGGTGGACCCGAGCGTGCTCGTCGGGATCCTCAACGACCTGGAGCGCGACGGTCTGGTCGAACGCCGCCGCGACCCGGCCGACCGCCGCCGCCACAACGTGGCCATCACCGACGTCGGATCCGCCGCCCTCGGCAAGACCAACGCAGCGCTGGACGCGGTCGAGGCCGGGCTGTTCGCCGGGCTCTCGGAGCGGGAGCAGGGCGTACTGCGCGGGCTGCTGGCCCGCATCGACTCGCAGGCCGACGAGTTCGACTGCCAGGAGTGAGCCGGGGGCGCACCGCGCCCCTGCGGGCTCTCAGCCGCGGGGCGCGGCGGTGGCCGACTCCAGGTCGCGGGCCGTACGGGAGGCCGTGTCCCGCGCCCAGCGCCCGCTCGTCGCGGCGCCCACCACCAGCACCAGCAGCCCGCACCCGGTGATGACCCACCAGGCGGGCCCGGCCGCCGCCACGAAGCCCCCGCCCCCCGCCGTGCCGGCCGCGAGGACGGCGCCGATCAGCGCGACCCCCAGCGTTCCGCCGGTCTGCCGGCTCGTGGAGGCCACCGCCGCCGCGACCCCCGCCTGGGAGCGGGGCATCCCCGAGACGGCCGTGTTGGTGATCGGAGAGTTGACCATGCCGAACCCGATGCCGAACAGCACGTACCCGGTGAGGAGCAGGGGAGTGGAGCTCTCGGCCCGGAAGACGGCGAAGAGCAGCCCGCTCGCCCCCATCGCCACCCCGGCGACCATCAGCGGCAGCCGCGGCCCCCGGCTGCCCACCAGGCGCCCCGACAGGGGTGCGAAGAAGAGCGTCGGCACCGCCATGGGCAGCATGTAGAGCCCGGCCTGCAGGGCGCTGAGCCCCCGTACGTCCTGGAGGTACAGGGTGTTCAGGAAGAGGAACCCGGACAGGGCGGCGAAGGCGCAGACGGCGATCGCGTTCGCCCCGCTGAAGGGCGCGCTCCGGAAGAACCGGAGATCGATCAGTGGCTCCTCGCGCCGGGGTTCGTAGAGCAGCAGCCCCACGAGCGAGGCCACGGCCACCACGGCGCAGCCCACGATCAGCGGAGAACGCCAGCCCGCGGCCGGTGCCTCGATGATCCCGTACGTCACCGAGCCGAGCAGCGCCATGACCAGCAGCTGGCCCACCGGATCCGGGCGCCGTGGCCGCGCGGCGCGGGACTCGGGGACGTGGCGCAGGGTCAGGGCGAGCGCGGCCAGGCCGATCGGCAGGTTGAGCAGGAAGATCGAACGCCAGCCCACGGAATCCACCATCAGTCCGCCGATCAGGGGGCCCGCGGCCATGGAGATACCCGCGACCGCGCCCCACACGCCGATGGCGCGGGCCCGCTCGGCCGGATCGGTGAAGGTGTTGGCGATGATCGACATGGCCACGGGATTGAGCATCGCCCCGCCGACCGCCTGGACCATCCGGAAGAAGACGAGCCAGTCGAGGCCGGGGGCGAGCGAGCACAGCAGGGATCCGGCGGTGAAGAGCACCAGTCCGGCGACGAACACCTTGCGGCGGCCGATCCGGTCGGCCGTGGAGCCCGCGAGCATCAGCAGGGAGGCCAGGACGAGGGTGTAGGAGTCGACGGCCCACTGCATCCCCGCCACCGAGGCGTGCAGTTCGCGGCGCATCGAGGGCAGCGCGACGTTGAGGACGGTGTTGTCGAGGCTGACGATGAGCAGGCTCATGCAGCAGACCGCCAGGACGAGCGTGCGCTGCCGGTGACTCGGCTCGATCATGCGGCCGATCGTACGGCGGCACCACGGCCCCGGCATGCGGGACAATGGGCGGATGACCACGCTCCCTCCGCCTCTCGCGATCGGCCCGCACACCGTGCAGCCCCCGGTGGTGCTCGCGCCGATGGCCGGCATCACCAATGCCCCGTTCCGTACCCTCTGCCGCGAGTTCTCCGGCGGCAAGGGGCTGTTCGTGAGCGAGATGATCACGACCCGCGCCCTGGTCGAGCGCAACGAGAAGACCATGCAGCTGATCCACTTCGACGAGACCGAGAAGCCCCGCTCGATCCAGCTGTACGGGGTGGACCCGGCCACGGTCGGCAAGGCGGTCCGGATGATCGTCGAAGAGGACCGCGCGGACCACATCGACCTCAACTTCGGCTGCCCGGTGCCCAAGGTCACCCGCAAGGGTGGCGGCTCGGCCCTGCCGTACAAGCGCAACCTGCTGCGCGCGATCCTGCGCGAGGCCGTCGCGGGCGCCGGCGACCTGCCGGTGACCATGAAGATGCGCAAGGGCATCGACGACGACCACCTCACCTACCTCGACGCCGGCCGGATCGCCGTCGAGGAGGGCGTCACCGCCATCGCCATGCACGGGCGCACCACCGCCCAGCACTACGGCGGCACCGCCGACTGGGAGGCCATCGCACGGCTCAAGGAGCACGTGCCGGAGATCCCGGTGCTCGGCAACGGCGACATCTGGTGCGCCGAGGACGCGCTGCGCATGGTCCGCGAGACGGGCTGCGACGGCGTCGTGGTGGGGCGCGGCTGCCTGGGGCGGCCGTGGCTGTTCAACGACCTGGTCGCGGCCTTCGAAGGACGGCCCCAGGACTTCCACAAGCCGACGCTGCGCGAGGTCGCGGGCGCCATGCACCGGCACGCACGGCTGCTGGGGGAGTGGATCGGGGACGAGACCCGCGGGGTGATCGACTTCCGTAAGCACGTCGCCTGGTACCTCAAGGGCTTCTCGGTCGGGTCGGAGATGCGCAAGAAGCTGGCGATCTCTTCCTCCCTGGCCGAACTGGATGCTCATCTGAGCGAGCTTGATCTGGATCAGGCGTGGCCGGAGGGTGCGGACGGTCCGCGCGGTCGGACGTCCGGAAACAACCGAGTTGTCCTGCCTGACGGCTGGTTGAAGGACCCTTACGACTGTGCGGGCATCGGTGAGGAAGCTGAGCTCGACACCTCCGGAGGCTGACAAATCGCCCTCCGTGTCGCGTGATATACGCCACGCATGCGTGAGGTTTCGCTCAGATGAGCGTCAGGGTGACGGGTAAGACTTTCAAAGGGTGGCACTGGGTGCCACCCTTTGAGCGTTCAACTCTTGAACGCCAATATATCGATGATCGCTCATCCGAGCGGGAACAGGCCCCAGTGGGCGCCTCTGCCTTCGGGATGTGAAGGCGATTCGTACGTTCTGGTTACCCGTAAGTTACTTTCGATCTGCTGGCGCACGAGTGGTTACAGCCTCATGACGGCCAGGTGGACGTACCCATAAGCCTTTGATCTGGGTATGTTCCTGGCCGTCAGGGCAGCCACCGAGCCTCGAGGAGTCGAGACCCGTGTCGGAAAACAAAGATCAGAAGTTCGTCTACGACTTCACCGAGGGCAACCGGGACCTCAAGGACCTTCTCGGCGGCAAGGGGGCCAACCTCGCCGAGATGACCAACCTTGGTCTCCCCGTCCCTCCCGGCTTCACCATCACCACCGAGGCCTGCAAGGTCTACCTCGAAAGCGGTACGGCCCCGGCCGAGCTGCGCGACGAGGTCAGTGCGCACCTGGGCGCCCTCGAGGCGAAGATGGGCAAGAAGCTCGGCCAGTCGGACGACCCGCTCCTGGTCTCCGTACGCTCCGGCGCCAAGTTCTCGATGCCCGGCATGATGGACACCGTCCTCAACATCGGCCTCTCCGACGAGTCCGTGACCGGCCTCGCCGCCCAGGCCGGTAACGAGCGCTTCGCGTGGGACTCGTACCGCCGGCTCATCCAGATGTTCGGCAAGACCGTCCTCGGCGTCGACGGCGAGCTCTTCGAGGAAGCCCTCGACGAGGCCAAGGCCACCAAGAAGGTCGCCGTCGACACCGACCTCGACGCCGCCGACCTGAAGAAGCTGGTCAAGCACTTCAAGAAGATCGTGGCGAAGGAAGCCGGCCGCGAGTTCCCGCAGAACGCCCGCGAGCAGCTCGACCTCGCCGTCGAGGCCGTCTTCAACTCGTGGAACACCGACCGCGCCAAGCTCTACCGCCGCCAGGAGCGCATCCCCGGCGATCTGGGCACCGCGGTCAACATCTGCTCCATGGTCTTCGGCAACCTGGGCCCCGACTCCGGCACCGGCGTCGCCTTCACCCGCGACCCCGCCAGCGGCCACCAGGGCGTCTACGGCGACTACCTCCAGAACGCCCAGGGCGAGGACGTGGTCGCGGGCATCCGCAACACCGTGCCGCTCGCGGACCTGGAGACCCTCGACAAGGCCTCGTACGACCAGCTCATGACGATCATGGAGACGCTGGAGACCCACTACAAGGACCTCTGCGACATCGAGTTCACCATCGAGCGCGGCCAGCTGTGGATGCTCCAGACCCGTGTCGGCAAGCGCACCGCGGGCGCGGCCTTCCGCATCGCCACCCAGCTCGTGGACCAGGGCCTGATCGACGAGGCCGAGGCCCTCCAGCGCGTCAACGGCGCCCAGCTGGCGCAGCTGATGTTCCCGCGCTTCGACGACGATGCCAAGACCACCCTGCTGGGCCGCGGCATCGCCGCCTCCCCGGGCGCGGCGGTCGGCAAGGCCGTCTTCGACTCGTACACGGCCGTCAAGTGGTCCCGCTCCGGCGAGAAGGTCATCCTGATCCGCCGCGAGACCAACCCGGACGACCTGGACGGCATGATCGCCTCCGAGGGCATCCTGACCTCGCGCGGCGGCAAGACCTCGCACGCGGCCGTCGTCGCCCGCGGCATGGGCAAGACCTGTGTCTGCGGCGCCGAGGAGCTCGACGTCGACACCAAGCGCCGCCGGATGACGGTCGGCGAGACGGTCATCGAAGAGGGCGACGTCGTCTCCATCGACGGCTCCACCGGCAAGGTGTACCTCGGTGAGGTACCCGTCGTACCGTCCCCGGTCGTCGAGTACTTCGAGGGCCGCATGCACGCCGGCGCCGACGACGCCGACGAGCTGGTCGCCGCCGTGCACCGGATCATGGCGTACGCCGACCGCGTCCGCCGCCTGCGGGTGCGCGCCAACGCCGACAACGCCGAGGACGCCCTGCGCGCCCGCCGCTTCGGCGCTCAGGGCATCGGCCTGTGCCGCACCGAGCACATGTTCCTCGGCGAGCGCCGCGAGATGGTCGAGCGCCTGATCCTCGCGGACACCGACAGCGAGCGCGAGGAGGCACTCAGTGCCCTCCTGCCGCTGCAGAAGAAGGACTTCGTCGAGCTGTTCGAGGCGATGGACGGGCTCCCCGTCACCGTCCGCCTGCTCGACCCGCCGCTGCACGAGTTCCTGCCCGACATCACCGAGCTGTCGGTGCGCGTCGCCCTCGCCGAGTCCCGCAAGGACCACAACGAGAACGACCTGCGCCTGCTCCAGGCCGTGCACAAGCTGCACGAGCAGAACCCGATGCTGGGTCTGCGCGGCGTCCGCCTCGGTCTGGTCATCCCCGGTCTGTTCGCCATGCAGGTCCGGGCGATCGCGGAGGCCGCGGCCGAGCGCAAGAACGCCAAGGGCGACCCGCGCGCCGAGATCATGGTGCCGCTCGTCGGCACCGTCCAGGAGCTGGAGATCGTCCGCGAGGAGGCCGACCAGGTCATCGCCGAGGTCGAGGCCGCGACGGGGACGCACCTCAAGCTGAGCATCGGCACGATGATCGAGCTGCCGCGTGCCGCGCTGACGGCCGGGCAGATCGCCGAGGCCGCGCAGTTCTTCTCCTTCGGTACGAACGACCTGACCCAGACGGTGTGGGGCTTCTCCCGCGACGACGTCGAGGCCAGCTTCTTCACCGCGTACCTGGAGAAGGGCATCTTCGGGGTCTCGCCGTTCGAGACCATCGACAAGGACGGCGTCGGCGCGCTGGTCCGCAGTGCCGTGGAGGCCGGCCGGGCCACCCGCCCCGACCTCAAGCTCGGCGTCTGCGGCGAGCACGGCGGCGACCCGGAGTCGGTGCACTTCTTCCACGAGGTCGGCCTCGACTACGTCTCCTGCTCGCCCTTCCGGATCCCGGTGGCGCGCCTGGAGGCGGGCCGCGCGGCGGCCGAGTCGAAGGGCTCCGACAGCCGCTGAGGCCCCCGTAGGACCCTCGGGTCCCCACTGACTGCGCCTGCCCCCGGGTTCCCTGACACCCGAGGGCGGGCGCACTCCACTTTTCACGGCCGCGTATTCGGCGGCGAGCCTTTACGGCACCAGGCGGTGGACGGATCCCCACCCGTCCACCGCCTGCCGCCTTTCTGCCAGGCACGTCGGCGCTTCCCGGTGCGACCGACCGCCAGGCCCCGCAAAGCCCCCCACGGCCTTCACGGAGCGTTTCGGTCGCACTGGAGTGTGCCTGGCGGAGTACAGGATTTCGGTTGTCACGCCCCTGCCGAAAGGGGTTTCAACTGTGGCTGAAAGGGCGTGGTGACCACGTGTGACGGCATGCATACTCGTGAGGCGGGGGGATTGCGGTTGCACAGGTGGGGGTTCGGTGCTTCGTATCCATTTCACTGGAGTGGACCTGGCACGCGTACGGATGGCAGGGCGTCCCGATGCGTTGTGGGAAACGATTCTCAGTTTTCACCGTTTAAGAGACCGGCGAGACGCCCGGCTGTTCGGTGAATGGCGTACGGAAACCAGGAACCGGTTGAATGGTGAAACAAGACTCCTCGGCGCCTTGATACCGGCTCGCGGCTATTTCCCGGATTTCCTGACCCCCGTCGAGGGGCAGTACGGCTGGGACGTCGGGCTCGACGCGCTGCGCGCGCTGCGGCCCGAGCGGCTGCGGCGGGAGCTGGCCCTCGTCGGCGACGGCGCGGCCGCTGCCGCCGGCGCCGGAACGGGCTTCGGGGCGGCCTTCGGGACGCCGCCGCCCGCGCGGCTGCGGCAGTTCATCGACGGCGGCACCAAGCACCTGCCCCGGCTGCTGGCCGAGCTGCGCGGCTACCACCGGGCGGCCGTGGAGCCGTACTGGACGCACATCCAGGCCCAGATAGAGGCGGAGCGGGCCGCGCGCGGCCGGGCCCTGCTCGACGGGGGAGCGGACGAGCTGCTGGCCTCGCTGCCGCCGATGCTGCGCTGGAAGGCGCCGGTCCTGGAGTGCGAGTACCCCGTGGACCGGGACCTGCGGCTGCGGGGACGCGGGCTGCTGCTCCAGCCGTCCTTCTTCTGCCGGCGCACGGCGGTGACCCTGCACGACCCGGAGCTGCCGCCGGTGCTGGTCTACCCGGCCGCGGCGCAGCTGGCCTCCACCGGGGCCGGGGGCGAGTCCGCCCGGCCGGAGGAGCAGCGCCAGCGGACCCTGGGCAAGCTGGTGGGCCACACCCGCTCGGTGGTGCTGCGGGCCATCGGCGACGGGGCTACCACCAGCGAACTGGCCCGCCGGGCCGGGGTCTCCCTGGCCTCGGCGAGCCAGCACGCCTGCGTGATGCGGGAGGCGGGCCTGGTGACCACCCTGCGGCACGGGAACGCCGTCCTGCACACGGTGACGCCCCTGGGCGCCGCCCTGCTGAAGGGCGGCGCCATGGTGTCCTGAGGGCCCCTGTGGCCGCTACACCCGGAAGGGGCCGGTGACCTCGTACGTGATGCCGCCGGAGGAGCTGCCGCTCGTGCCGCGCTGGCTGGAGAAGTAGAACCGGTTGCCGGCCGGGGAGAAGGCCGGGCCGGTGATCTCCGAGGACGAGTGGCCGGTGATCCGCAGGAAGGGCGCCACCACGTCGTCCGGGGTGATCACGCAGATCTCCATGTTGCCGCCGTCCTCGGCGATGTACAGGTCGCCGTACGAGGAGCCGGTGACGTTGTCCACGCCCGTCAGCGGGGCCGTGCCGCTCGGGACGAGGGAGTCGTCGTAGGCCAGCTCGTAGGTGTTGGAGGCGACGTTGAGCTGCCAGACGCGGTTGTCGCCCTTGGTGGTGAACCACACGGTGTCGTTGGCGTAGTGGCAGCCCTCGCCGCCGTTGAACTTCTTCGCGCCCGAGACCTGGCTGCGGGTCGCGGTCGGGGAGCCGTCCGGGTCCGGCACGTTGGCCCAGGTGAAGGAGCCGGAGGTGGCCGTTCCGGCCTTGAGGACCTGGAGGGTGCCGGTGGAGAGGTCGCCCCACGTGGTGGGGACGAAGCGGTAGAAGCAGCCGCTGGAGTCGTCCTCGGTGAGGTAGACGACCTTGCGCACCGGGTCGGCGGCGGCCGCCTCGTGGTTGAAGCGGCCCATCGCGGAGCGGCGGACGGCGGGGTTCACGCCCCACGGGTCGGTCTCGTAGACGTAGCCGAGGCTGACCTCCTCGGCCGACAGCCAGGTGTTCCAGGGTGTGGCGCCGCCCGCGCAGTTGCGGTTGGTGTTGGACAGGATCCGGTACGCGGAGGTGATCGAGCCGGACGAGTTGAACTTGACCGCGCTCGCGCCGCCGGTGGAGGAGATCTCCGAGTTGGAGACGTAGATCCAGCCCGTGCCGTCGGCGAAGCAGGCGCCGCCGTCGGGGGCGCTGTGCCACTTGTAGGTGGTGGAGCCGACGTTCTGGCCGGAGCGGGCGATGACGCGGCTGGTGAAGCCGGCCGGAAGCATGATGCCGTTCGCGTCGGCCGCGCCGAGTGCCCCGTAGGGGCCGGCGCCGGGCTGGGCGGGCGCCGCGTAGGCGGCTCCGTGCATCAACGTGCCGCCGAAGGCGGCGGCGGACGAGCCGATGACTGCACCGCGCAGGAAGGTACGACGTTCCACGGTCACTCCTGTGGGAGGAAGGCCCCGCGTCCGGTCGGACGCGGGGTCGCACGCGTCGAGGAACCTAGAGGCGTCGAGTTGACGTGACGTCAATTCCTTATGACGCAGGAGCGACCGGCTCGGGGTCAATCCTCCGGCAGTGACTTCGTACACCGGGGCGTTCCCCGGGCAACCCCGGGCGGACACCCCCGGCGCCCGCCTCCGCCCGGTTCGGGTGCCCCACCCCCACCTGCGTACGGTGTGCACCGCTTCGCGGTGACATGCCCGGGGGAGCCGGGGACCCCGGCGAAAAACTTTCCGGCGGACCGATGAGTTTCTGCCCGTCCCCCGGTCCACCCCTCGAAACCATCAGCACAGCACCGCGAACGCACCCGAGAGAAGAGGGACCGAGATGTCCGCCACCATGATCTTCGTCAACCTGCCGGTCAAGGACCTCGACGCCAGCAAGGCCTTCTGGAGCACCCTCGGCTACACCTTCAACGCCCAGTTCACCGACGAGAACTGCGCCTCCGTGGTCATCAGCGACACCATCGTCGCCATGCTCCTCACCGAGGCCCGCTACAAGGACTTCACCCACAAGGAGATCGCCGACGCGACGAAGACCTCCGAGGTGCTGCTCTGCCTGAGCGCCGAGAGCCGCGACAAGGTCGACGAGCTGGTGGACGGCGCCCTGGCGGCCGGTGCCACCGAGCCCCGGCCGGCCATGGACTACGGCACCATGTACGGCCGGGCCTTCGACGACCTCGACGGCCACACCTGGGAGATCATGTGGGTGACTCCTCCCCCTCGTGAACGAGGGGGCTTCTCCCTTGGAACCGAAGCCCCGCAGGACGGCCAAGCCCTGACCGCTGCCGAAGCAGATGCGCAGCGTACACCGCTTCGCGGCTCCGATAGTCAGGATGCGTTTCCCTCCCCGGCTGAAGCCGGGGATACCCACGCAAGATCAGGGATGGACCCGGCGATGGTCCAGGGCTGAGAGGCGCTCAGGAGGTCGCGGCGGTCCGCACCCGGTAGGTCCGGACCGCCACCGCCTCGTCGTCCAGGCAGTGCCCCGACTCCAGGTCGAAGCGCTGCTTCAGCAGCGGCGAGGCCACGAAGGGCCTGCCGCCCGCGCGTCCCACCAGTCCCCGCGACAGGACGTGCGCGCCGGTGAAGGGGTCCTGGTTGCCGATCGCGTACGGGCGCCCCGCGCGGTCGACGAACACCGCGGCCTGGCTCCCGTCGGGCAGCAGGGCCGCGACCCCGCGCCCGGGGATGAGCGAGGACAGCTCGCACACCGTGAGCCAGCCTTCGGCCACCTCGAGTTCGACGGTCATCGGACGCCTCCTCCTATGGTCAGGACGGCCAGGTCGGGCTTGACCTGACCGCGCTCGGGAACGAACCGCACGGTCGGGTCGGGCGCGCCCGGCGCGTTGACGAAGGACACGAACCGGCGCAGCCGTTCCGGGTCCTGAAGCGTCTCGGCCCACTCGTCCCGGTAGTGCGCCACGTGGTCGGCCATCAGCGACTCCAGCTCCGCGCACAGCCCGAGCGAGTCGTGCACGATCACGTCGCGCAGGTGCTCCAGGCCCCCCTCCAGCCGGTCCAGCCAGGTGGAGGTCCGCTCCAGCCGGTCGGCGGTGCGGATGTAGAACATCAGGAACCGGTCGATGAGCCGGACCAGTTCGGCGTCCGACAGGTCCTGGGCGAGTAGGTCGGCGTGGCGCGGGGTGGCGCCGCCGTTGCCGCCGACGTACAGGTTCCAGCCACTCGCCGTCGCGATGACGCCGAAGTCCTTGCTCTGCGCCTCCGCACACTCGCGCGCGCAGCCGGAGACCGCCGACTTGAGCTTGTGCGGGGCGCGCAGGCCCCGGTAGCGCAGCTCCAGGTCGATGGCCATCCGTACGCTGTCCTGCACCCCGTAGCGGCACCAGGTCTGGCCCACGCAGGACTTCACCGTCCGCAGGGCCTTGCCGTACGCGTGCCCGGACTCGAATCCGGCGTCGACGAGCCGGGCCCAGATCCGCGGGAGCTGGTCGACGCTCGCGCCGAAGAGGTCGATGCGCTGGCCGCCGGTGATCTTCGTGTAGAGGCCGAAGTCGCGGGCCACCTCGCCGATCACGATCAGCTTGTCGGGGGTGATCTCGCCGCCCGGGATGCGCGGGACGACCGAGTACGAGCCGTTGCGCTGGATGTTCGCGAGGAAGTGGTCGTTGGTGTCCTGGAGGGCGGCCTGCTCCCCGTCGAGGACGTAGCCGCTCGCGCCGAGGGTGGGGGCCAGCGAGGCGATGATCGAGCCGACGGTCGGCTTGCAGACCTCGCAGCCGTCGCCGCCGCGGGCCTCCGGGCGGCCGTGGCCGTCGAGGATCGCCTCGTACGAGGTCAGCTGCCGGGTGCGGACGATCTCGTACAGCTCGGCGCGGGTGAAGGGGAAGCAGCCGCACAGCCCCTTGTCGGCGGCGGCGGGCAGCAGCTGGCCGATCACCTTGACGCAGCTGCCGCAGCCGGTGCCCGCCTTGGTGCACTTCTTGACCTCGGGCAGGGTCGCGCAGGCGGTGATGGCCTTCTTCGTGACGTTGTGACAGGAGCAGATCACCGCGCTGTCGGGGAGCGAGGAGGGGCCGAGCTGGGTGGCGGGGCCGAGCCCGGCGGGCAGGACCAGCTGCTCGGGGGCGACGGGCGGAACGCTGCCGGTCAGCGGGCGCAGCAGGCCGTACGAGTCCGCGTCGCCGACCAGCACTCCGCCGAGCAGCACCCCCTCGGGGGAGACGACCAGCTTCTTGTAGACGCCGGTGCGGGAGTCGGACCAGACCACGTCGAGGCTGCCGGGGGCGGTGCCGTGAGCGTCGCCGAAGGAGGCCACGTCCACGCCGAGCAGCTTGAGCTTGGTCGACAGGTCGGCCCCGGTGAACTCCTTGTCGCGGCCCAGGAGGTCCTCGGCGGCGGTCTCGGCCATCTCGTAGCCGGGGGCGACCAGGCCGTAGACGCGGCCGTCGCAGGCCAGCGCGCACTCACCGATGGCGTAGACGCGCGGGTCGGAGGTGCGGCAGCGGGAGTCGACGGTGATGCCGCCGCGTTCGCCGACGTCGAGCCGGGCGTCGCGGGCGAGCTGGTCGCGGGGGCGGACGCCGGCGGAGAAGACGACGAGGTCGGCGTCGACCGTGGAGCCGTCGGAGAGCCGCATACCGCTGACGTGGCCGTCCTCGCCGGTCAGCACCTCCTGGGTGCCGACGCCGGTGTGCACGGTCAGGCCCATGGACTCGATGGTGCGCAGCAGGGCGGCGCCGCCGCCCTCGTCGACCTGGACGGGCATCAGGCGCGGGGCGAACTCGACGACGCGGGTGGCGAGGCCGAGCCCCTGCAGGGCGCCCGCCGCCTCCAGGCCGAGGAGGCCACCGCCGACGACGGCGCCGCTCGCCCGGGTTTTGGCGTAGTCCTCGATCGCGAGGAGGTCCTCGATCGTGCGGTAGACGAAGCAGCCCGGGGCGTCCTTGCCGGGGACGGGCGGCACGAAGGGATAGCTGCCGGTCGCCAGCACGAGCACGTCGTACGGGAACACCTGCCCGGAGCGGGAGGTGACGGTGCGGCCCTCGCGGTCGATGCTCTCGGCGGGGTCGTCCAGGTGCAGCTCGATGCCGTGCTGCTCCATGAACCCGGCCGGGGTCAGGGACAGCTCCTCCGGGCTGGAGCCGGAGAAGTACGAGGTCAGGTGCACGCGGTCGTAGGCCGGCCGGGGCTCCTCGCACAGCACGGTGATGCGGTGCGTGGCGGTGGCCCCGCGCTCGGCGAGCGCCTCCAGGTAGCGCTGGCCGACCATGCCGTGCCCGATGAGCACGATCGCGGGCAGGGGCTCGGTCATGTCAGTGGCCTCCGTCGTCGGTGAGCAGGTGGAACAGGTCGTCCAGTGATTCGTCGCCCTCCCAGGTGCGGGCGAGGGCCCCCACGGTGGAGAGCTCACCGAGCAGCACCCCGCCGACGAGGCGGTCGCCCCGGACGACGACCTTGCGGTAGGTGCGGCGGGTGGCGTCGGCGAGGCGGAGCACGTCGTCGCCGGGGAGCGGGGTCGGCTCGCCGAAGGCGGCGAGGTCGAAGGTGCCGTCGGCTCCGCCGAGGGTGAGGCGGGTGAGGGCGCGGGTGCCGGCGTAGTCGGGTTTGGCCTGTGTGCCGGTGAGGGTCGCGGCGAGGGCGTCGGCCTGCTCCAGCGCGGGGCCGGCCAGGCCGTACACCCGGCCGGCGTGCTCGGCGCAGTCGCCGATGGCGTGGATGCGGGGGTCACTCGTACGCAGCCGGTCGTCGACGACGACCCCCTTGCGGACCTCCAGCCCGGCCGCCTGCGCGAGCCCGGTGCGGGGCCGTACGCCGCAGGCGAGGACGACGACATCGGCGTCGAGCCGGTACCCGTCGGCGAGCTCCACCCCGGTGACCCGGCGGGACGCCGACGGCGGCGCCGGGCGGTACCGCCCGGCGGGCGGATCTGCCCGCTGGGCCACGTCAGCCTGGGCGGCGTTTGAGGCGCGGAGTCCGGGGCGGAGCCCCGGCAGCGGCGCCGCGGACGGCGAGCCCGGCCCCGCCGTGACCAGGCCGCGGACGCGGCATTCCGTGTGGATCTCCACGCCGAGCGCGGTCAGGTGCGCGTGCAGCAGCGCCGACGCGTCCGCGTCCAGCTGCCGTTCCATCAGGCGCTCCGCCTGCTGGGCGAGCACCACCTGCGCCCCCCGCGCGGCCAGCGCACGGGCCGCGGAGACGCCCAGGAGCCCGCCGCCGATCACCACGACGCGGACGCCCGGCCGTACGGCTACGGCGGCCCCGAGGGCCAGGCAGTCGTCCATCGTGCGGAACGCGTGGACCCCGTCGGGGAGTTCCCGCCCGTCGGGCGCGAACAGTCCGCGCAGCGGCGGCAGGACCGGGTTGGACCCGGTGGCCAGGACCAGCGTGTCGTACTCCGGCGCCGTGCCGTCGTCACAGTGGACCCTGCGGTCCGCGCGGTCGATCCGGACCGCCCGGACGCCCCGGCGCAGCATCGGGCCGGGCGCCGGGAGGGCGGTCACCTCGGGGGCGTACCGTCCCGCCAGGACCTCGGCGAGCAGGACCCGGTTGTACGGGGCGTGCGTTTCCTCGCCGAGGACGGTCACCGCCGCACCCGCGCCGAGCCGCTGCGCGAGCCGCAGGCCCGCCAGGCCGCCGCCGATCACCACCACACGCTGCTCCGAGGTCATGGCACGAGCGTGCGCGGCCGCTGTTTCCCCTCGGCACCGCTTCTGTTACCCCGACGGAACGCCCACCTCAGCGCCCGGCTCCAGGGTCCGTGAGGCGGCGTGTCCCGGAAAGCTCAACCTTTGCGCAACTTTCCGGACATCGATGGCTGCTGCACCGATCCGCTCCGTAGGGTCGGGGCCGTGCCTGAGATATCGACGACCATGATCATCGTGCTGTGCGTGGCCGCGGCGGCCGCCGGCTGGATCGACGCGGTGGTGGGCGGCGGCGGACTCCTGCTGCTGCCCGCCCTGCTGCTCGGCCTCCCGAACGCCCACCCCGCCACCGTCCTCGGGACGAACAAGGCGGTGGCCATCGTCGGCACGGCCGGTGCGGCCGTCACCTACGTACGCAAGGCCCCGGTGAACGTGAAGCTCGCCGTCCGCATCGGTCTGGCCGCCCTCGCCGGATCGGTCGGCGGGGCCGCGCTGGCCGGGGGCATCAGCAAGGACGCGATGCGGCCGCTGATCATGGTGGTCCTCGTGATCGTCGCCGTGGTGGTGATCTTCAAGCCGGGATTCGGCACGGCCCCTTCCACCTCACCCGTCTCCCGCCGGCGGGTGCTGCTGACCATCGCCCTCGCCGGCCTCGGCATCGGCTTCTACGACGGCCTCATCGGCCCCGGCACCGGCACCTTCCTGGTGCTGGCCCTCACGGCGCTGCTCCACCTCGACCTGGTCACCGCCTCCGCCACCGCGAAGATCGTCAACACGTGCACGAACGCGGGCGCGCTGGCGATGTTCGCCTACCAGGGGATGGTGCTGTGGCAGCTGGCCGCGCTGCTGGCGGTCTTCAACCTGGCCGGCGGCATGATCGGGGCCCGGATGGCACTCAAGAAGGGCAGCGGCTTCGTCCGGGGCGTGCTCCTGACGGTGGTCGGCGCGCTGGTCGTGCGGCTCGGCTTCGAGCAGTGGGGCTGACGGTGTCCGGCGTGTCAGTACGTGCCCGTCAGGTGGGCGAAGACGACCACGTTCCCCGCGTAGCCCGTACGCGGTGAGAAGCCGCCCCCGCAGGTGATCACGCGCAGCTCGGCGCGCGGCGACGGGCCGTATACACGGGCGTCGGGGAAGGCCTCGGCGCGGTAGACCTCGACGGCGTGGACGGTGAACACCGCCGTACGCCCGTCCGCCCGCGCGACCTCGATCACGGCCCCCCGGCGCAGGGCGCCCAAGTGGTAGAAGACGGCCGGGCCGCTGGCGTGGTCGACGTGGCCCGCGACGACGGCCGTGCCCGCCGCGCCCGGCGGGGTTCCCTCGCGGTACCAGCCGGCGAGGTCCCGCCGGGAGGGCGGGGGCACTTCGAGGCTGCCGTCGCGTTCCAGGCCCAGCCCGGCGAGCGGGGCGTCCACGCGGATGGCGGGGATCCGGATCCGGGTGGGCGGGGAGCCGGGAAGAGGGCGGATGCTCCCGGTGTAGAGGGCCTGCGCGCTGAGCGCTTCGGCGGGGGAGGGCAGGGGCGGCCCGACGGTCTCGCCGGAGCCGCTGCCGACGAGCCAGACTCCGACGCAGGCCGCGAGCGCGATGAGCCCGCCGCGCCCGGAGGTCCTCATGTCAGCCCCCTCGCCTCGCCGTTCCTGTGACTGGCCGTCGCCCGGCCCCGCGAACGGGGGGACCTCGCGGGGCGGGCGACGGGGGGCGGTACCGGTCGGACCGCGGCCGAAGCCGCGGTGGGCGCCCGTCAGCTCCGCGTGCCGCTCGCCCGGCGACGCAGGAGCCAGGTACCGCCGGCGGCGGCCACGGCCAGTACGGCCGCTCCCGCCGCGATCTTGGCGGGGTCGGCGGTGGTGGTCGTCCCACCACCCACCCCGGTCCGTACGTGGCCCTGCGGGCCGCGCTCGGTGACGACCAGGTCGCCGGTGGCGAACTTCCCGTTCGCGCAGGTCACGCCGATGCCGTAGGTGCCGGGCCGGGTGGTGTGGCCGACCTGGAACTGTCCCACGACCACCTCTTTGCGGGTGCCGGGGACCAGCTTGAAGCGGCCGCCGCCGACGGTCGTGGCATCCCCCTCGGCGTGGCTGCCCGGCCCGCACGCCGTGGTGTTCACGGTGACGGTGGTGCCCGGGGTGGCCGACTTCGGCCAGACCTCCAGCGGGGCGAAGTCCCCGGCCGCGAAGCCGGTCATGCCCAGTTCCGCGGCGGCGACCGCTCCGGCGACCGGGCCGGCGAAGGCGACGGCGGTCAGCGCGGTGGCGGTGAGCACGTGGGCGGTGCTGCGGCTGCGGCGCATGGCAACTCCTGGGGACAAGGGGTCGTGTCCCGAGCTAAACCGGCACGCTCGGCCGCCGCCTGCTGAGCCCCCGTCAGATCCGGCTCCGGCCGCCTTTCGAACCCGTATCTGCCCAGGTCACAGCCCTGCGCGGCCATCCGTGTCCCTCCACCCCGTACGGGTGACTAGGGTGTGGTCGAGGGAGGCCCGGGTGACATTGCTGCCGATCTTCGTGTACGGGACGCTACGGCCCGGCGAGGTCAATCACGACCTGTTCCTGCGGGGCCGCACGGCGGCCGAGGAACCGGCCCGGCTGCCGGGCGCGGCGCTGTACGAGGGCCCGGGATACCCGTACGCCGTCGAGCGCCCCGGCGCGGTCGTCGCCGGCGAGCTGATCGCCCCGGTGCCGGGCGCGTACGGGGAACTGCTGGCCGCGCTGGACCTGCTGGAGGGGTACGAGGGCCCGGGCCGCCCGGGAAACCTCTACGACCGCGTCGCCCGCGAGACCCTCCGCCCCGACGGCACCCCCGTCCGCGCCTGGGTCTACCTGGCGGCGGCCCCCCTGGCCCAACGCCTGACGCGGTCGGGCACCGAGATCCCGAGCGGCGACTGGCTCCACCGCGGCCCCGGCCGGGCGTTTCCCTGACAGCCCGGCCCGCCGGACCGGGACACCCGGTCGCCCGACGGGCGGGCCACGGGCACGCCCGGCGCGCCGCTGCCGTCGGCCCTGACCGGGGGTTCAGCCCCGGTCAGGGCCGGATCCGGGGCCGGAGCAGTCCGCCGGGGCTGTCCTGGGGCCCGGAGGCGCCGGGTCGTCTCCCGGTCGCCCGATGCGCCGGGGCGGGCCGTGGGTTCGGCTCGCGGGTCCGGGGCGCCGGGGGTACACGGGGTTGCCGCGTCGGGCGGCCGCGCCGCAGCCGGGAGCCGGGGTGCCGGGCGGCAGCGCCCGGGGTGTTCCCTGCCGACCGCCGGAGGTCAGAGGCCTTCCGCGCCGCGGTTGCGGAGGCGTTGGCCGTACTGCTGGAGGGTCCACAGCTCTTCCTGGATCGCCGCCAGCTGTTCCGGCGGGGCCTGGGGGCTCAGCCGGGACATGGTGCCCTGGACCTCGTGGACCCGGCGGTCGACCGCGCGCAGGCGGACCTGCACCAGCTGGACGCCCGCGTAGATCTCGTCCACCGTCTTGGCGTGGATGGCCTCGACCGCCAGCTCCGTCACGAGCGCGCGGACGGTGTCGTTCGGCGCGGCCGCGCGCACCCGGACCAGGTAGTCCTCGGTGTCCTGCGAGGCGCCGCCCGCGTCCTGGATGGCCTGGCGGACCGCCGCGTAGGGCGGGGCGGTGAACTCGTCCAGCCCGTACGCGTCGAAGGCGGGCGAGACCAGGGCCGGCCGCTGGAGCGCCAGCTTCAGCAGCTCGCGCTCGGTGCGGTGGGCCGGGCTGCGCAGGTTCAGCGCGGGGCCGCCGGCCGGCCGGTCGGCCGGCGCGGGGGCGGCCTCGTAGGCCGGGCGGCCCCGGCCCTGCTGCGGCGGCTGACCGCCGCGCTCGCGGGCCCAGCGGGCCAGCTGCGCGACCCGTTTGACCACGAACTGCTCGTCGCGGATGCCCAGCATGCCCGCCAGCTGGACCGCCGACTCGTGCTGGATCGCGATGTTCTTGATGTGGGCGACGACGGGCGCCGCCTCGTCCAGCGCGGCCGCGCGGCCCGCCGGGTTCTCCAGGTTGTGCCGGGCCACGATGTGCCGCAGCGCGAACTCGAACAGCGGGGTCCGTGACTCCACCAGCCCGGACACGGCGGCGTCGCCCTGCGCGAGCCGCAGGTCGCAGGGGTCCATGCCGCCGGGGGTGACCGCGATCGAGGTCTCCGCCGCGAACTTCTGGTCGTCCTCGAAGGCCCGCAGCGCCGCCTTCTGCCCGGCCGCGTCCCCGTCGAAGGTGAAGATCACCTCGGCGGTCGCGTTGTCCATGAGCAGTCGGCGCAGGATCTTGATGTGGTCCCCGCCGAAGGCCGTGCCGCAGGTGGCGATGGCGGTGGTCACCCCGGCCATGTGGCAGGCCATGACATCGGTGTAGCCCTCGACGACCACCGCCCGCGAGGTCTTCGCGATCTCCTTCTTCGCCAGGTCGATGCCGTACAGCACCTGGGACTTCTTGTAGATCGCCGTCTCGGGGGTGTTGAGGTACTTCGGGCCGGTGTCGTCGTCGCGCAGCCTGCGTGCGCCGAAGCCCACCACCTCGCCGCTGATGTCGCGGATCGGCCACATGAGCCGGCCCCGGAAGCGGTCGATGGGCTTGCCGCTGCGGCTGTCCTGGGCGAGCCCGGAGAGGATCAGCTCCTTGTCGCTGAAGCCCTTGCCGCGCAGGAACCGGGTCAGGTGGTCCCAGCCGGCCGGGCTGTAGCCCACGCCGAAGTGCTCGGCGGCCGCCTGGTCGAAGCCGCGCTCCGCCAGGAACGTGCGGCCGATCTCCGCCTCGGCGCCGCCGAGCTGTTCGGCGTAGAAGAGGGCGGCGGCCTTGTGGGCCTCGACGAGCCGGATCCGCTCACCGCGGCCGCTGGTGCCGGCGGTGTAGCCGCCTTCCTCGTACCGCAGGGTGATGCCGGCCTGGCCGGCCAGGCGCTCGACCGCCTCCGAGAAGGAGAGGTGGTCGATCTTCATGATGAAGTCGAGGGTGTCCCCGCCCGCCTGGCAGCCGAAGCAGTGGTAGAAACCCTTGCTGGGGCTGACCTGGAAGGACGGGGACTTCTCGTCGTGGAAGGGGCAGAGGCCCTTGAGGTTGCCACCGCCGGCGTTGCGCAGCTGGAGGTACTCCGAGACCACGGCGTCGATCGGGACCGCGTCCCGTACCGCCTTCACGTCGTCGTCGTTGATCCGTCCTGCCACGCGTGAAGTCTACGGCCGGGCGGGGGCGAACCCGTCAGGCCCCTGCTCCCGTCACCAGGGACTGAAGCGGAACGGACGGGTCCGCCAGGGCGTCGCGGTCCACCGGCGCCTGGGACCGGATCAGGGCCTGGATGTGCTCGGTGACATCCCACACATTCACGTTCATCCCGGCCAGCACCCGGCCGTGCGAGAGCCAGAACGCGACGAACTCCCGCTTGCCCACGTCCCCGCGGATCAGGACCTCGTCGTAGCCGCCCGGCGGCGCGTACCCCGAATACTCCAGCCCCACGTCGTACTGGTCCGAGAAGAAGTACGGCACCCGGTCGTACGAGACGTCCTGCCCCAGCATCGCCCGCGCCGCCGCCGGGCCGCCGTTGAGGGCGTTGGCCCAGTGCTCCACCCGCAGCCGGGTCCCGAGCAGCGGATGGTGCGCCGCCGCCACGTCCCCGACGGCGAAGACGTCCGGGTCGGACGTCCGCAGGGAGGCGTCCACGGCGATCCCGCCGCCGTGCTGCCGGTCGACCAGGGCCAGCCCGGAGGTCTCGGCGAGCGCGGTCCGCGGCGCGGCCCCGATCGCCGCGAGCACCGCGTGCGCCGGGTGCTCCTCGCCGTCGTCCGTACGGGCCGCCAGCACCATGCCGTCGTGCCCGACGATCTCGGTGAGGCGCGCCCCGAAGTGGAAGCGGACCCCGTGATCGGCGTGCAGGTCCGCGAAGAGCCGGCCGATCTCCGGGCCGAGGACCACGTGCAGCGGAGTGGCCTCCGGCTCGACCACGGTGACCTCGGCGCCGTAGCCGCGGGCCGCCGCCGCGACCTCCAGGCCGATCCATCCGGCGCCCGCGATCAGCAGGTGGCCGTTGTCCCGGCCCAGGGCGGTCAGTACGTGGCGCAGCCGCTCGGCGTGCGCGAGGCGCCGCAGGTGGTGCACCCCGCCCAGGCCCGTGCCCGGGATGTCGAGGCGGCGCGGCTCGGCCCCGGTGGCCAGCAGCAGCTTGTCGTAGTGCAGCAGCGCGCCGTCGCCCAGGCGCACCGTCTTGGCCTCCCGGTCGAGGTGGACCGCCGGCTGGCCGAGGTGCAGCTCGATGTCGGCGGCCGCGTACCAGGACGGCTCGTGGACGAAGACGCTGTCGCGCTCCTCCTTGCCCGTCAGGTACCCCTTGGACAGCGGAGGCCGTTCGTACGGATGGTCACGCTCGTCGCCGATCAGGATCACCCTGCCGGTGAACCCCTCGGACCTCAGCGTTTCGGCCGCCTTTGCCCCGGCGAGCCCCGCGCCGACGATGACGAACGTCCGATGTGCGTCGACCACCTGATGCCTCCTCATAACCTCACCGCCACATGCGACCACATGCGAGCGTCCCGCACTGAGCCTGCCGCGTGAAGGGGCAGGGGCCCGATCTGCTCACGCTTCGGCGCGTCGCGGGCGTCTGGTGAGGCGGGCGTGCAGGGAGCGGGCGGAAGCGTCGGTGAGGGCGGCGATCTGGTCGACGACCGTGCGCTTCCTCGCCCTGTCGTCCGGCGCCGCGTCGAAGATGGCCCGGAACTGCGGGTCCAGGCCCTCGGGGGCGCGGGCGCTCACCGCCTCGGCGAGTTCGGCCAGGACCACGCGCTGATCGGCGCGGATCCGTTCCTGCTCGTCGCGCTGCATGACGTACAGGTCGGCGACCGCCTTGAGGACGGCGCACTCGTTGCGCGCCTCGCGGGGCACCACCAGCTCGGCGGCGTACCGGGTGAGGCGGCCGGTGCCGTACGCCTCGCGCGTGGCGCCCTCGGCGGCCAGGCAGAAACGGCCGATCAGCTGGCTGGTGGCGTCCTTCAGCCGGGCTTGCGCCACGGCGGAGCCGTCGTAGCCGTGCGGCCACCACTCCTGCTCCATCAGCCGGTCCAATGCCTCGCGCAGCTCGTCCGGCGCGGTGTCGGCGGGCACGTACCGGCCGATCGCGACCCGCCAGATCGCGGCGCGTTCGGGCTCGGCGAAGAGCAGGTTGGGGTCCAGGTGTCCGGCGTGCAGGCTGTCCTCGAAGTCGTGCACCGAGTACGCGACGTCGTCCGACCAGTCCATGACCTGGGCCTCGAAGCACTTGCGGTCGGCGGGCGCGCCGCGCCGCAGCCACGCGAAGACCGGCAGGTCGTCGTCGTAGGCGCCGAACTTCACCGAGCCGGGGTCGGTGGGGTGGTCCCCGCGCGCCCACGGGTACTTGGTGGCGGCGTCCAGACACGCACGGGTGAGGTTGAGCCCGACGCTGACGAGCTCGCCCGTCGCCGGATCCGGTACGAAGCGCTTGGGCTCCAGCCGGGTCAGCAGGCGCAGCGACTGGGCGTTGCCCTCGAAGCCGCCGCAGTCCTTCGCGAACTCGTTGAGCGCCTCCTCGCCGTTGTGCCCGAACGGCGGGTGGCCCATGTCGTGGGACAGGCAGGCCGCCTCGACCAGATCGGGGTCGCAGCCGAGGGCCGCGCCGAGCTCGCGGCCCACCTGCGCGCACTCCAGGGAGTGGGTCAGGCGGGTGCGGGGGCTCGCGTCCCAGTCGTACGAGCGGGTGCCCGGGGTGACGACCTGGGTCTTCCCGGCGAGGCGGCGCAACGCGGCCGAGTGCAGCACACGGGCGCGGTCGCGCTGGAAGGCGGTACGGCCGGGCCGTTTGTCGGGCTCGGTGGCCCAGCGCTCGGTGGCGGCCGGATCGTAGGACTCGTAGGCGGGAGCGTGCGTGGTGCCTTCCATGCTCCGACGTTAACCGCAGACACCGACGATCCGCGCGATCCGCACGTGTTCATCCCGCTTGTACGGTGGCCAGTTCGCGCGGGCCCGGCCTGATCGGCGAGGCACCCGCCAGAGCCTCGTCGTACCGGAGCAGGACCAGGCGGGCCAGCGCCGGGTGGGCGCCGAGGGGGTCGGCGGCCAGGGCGGGCGCGGCGGCGGCGCTCGCGGTGGAGAAGCGGCCCGGGGCGGTGAAGTACGAGGCCACCGCGACCCGGTGGTGGCCCCGGGCGGCGAGCGCCCGTACGGCGTCCTGCACGCTCGGCGCGGCGGCGGAGGCGTAGGCCGGCACCACCGGGACCCCGCCGAGGCGCTCGCGCAGCAGGGCGGCGCTGCGCCGGGTGTCGGCGGCGGAGTCGGGGTCGCGGGATCCGGCGGCGGCCAGCACGACCGCCGGCCTCCCGCCACGGGCCGAGCCCCAGCCGGCTTCCAGGAGCCGCTCGTAGAGCGCCTCGACGAGCAGCGGATGCGGGCCGAGCGGCGCGGCGACGCGGGTGCGCAGATGTGCGGCCCGGGCGGCGGCCTCCGGGAGGTCCCGCTTGACGTGGGTCCCGCGGCCGAGCAGCAGCGGCACGAGCACCGCCTCTCCGGACACCTCGCGCAGGGTGTCGCCGAGCAGCGGCCGGTTCAGCTCGATGTGCCCGAGCCGGACGTCGAGGCGCGGGCGCAACTCGCGGACCCGTTCGAGCAGGGCGAGGACGGTGTGCGGGGCGCGCGGGTCACGGCTGCCGTGGGCGACGGCGACGAGGGTGGGCTGCATGGCGGCTCCGTCAGGGGGATTCGTGCGGACCGGACGCCGCGAGCCCGGCCTGGTCCGTACGCCGCCCTCTGGGCCGGGCGCGCGGCGGGTGCAGGCCGCTGAGCTGCGTGCCGAGTTGGGCGGTGATCCGGGACAGCAGCTCGGCGGTGCTGGCGCCCGGCGGGTCGGCGGCGCTGCCGCGGGGGAGGGGCGGGGGGTCGGAAGGCTGCGCCGGCTCCGTCATGAACCGATCCTGAGGGGCCCAGGTTGCGTGGGCGTTGCGTCGCGGTGACGGGTGTTTTCCACCTGCTCACCGGGGGTGGAGGGCGCGGGTGCGGTGGGCCCGGCCGGCCGGCGGCTGAAACCGGATGATCTCCGCGGGCGTCCTGAGTTTCGGGGCATCGGCCCAGGACACTCGACACTCGGGGGGAATCGTCATGCGCGGAGCGCGCCTGAACCGGATCGCGCGCACTGTACGGTCGCGGCTGCCGCGCGGCGTACGGGCCCGGCGGCTGGCCGTGCAGGCCGTGATGGCGGGTTGCGTGCTGGCGCTGCTGCCCTCGGCGTGGACGCACGCGGCCGCCGCCGACCGGCTGCGCAGCACGGCCGGGGCGCCCGCCGCCGAGGTGGCCGTCGTGTTCGGGGCGGGGCTGTGGAACGGCCGGCCCACCCCTTACCTTGCCGACCGGCTGGACGCGGCCGCCGAGCTGTACCGCACCGGCAAGGTGAAGGTCGTCCTGGTCACCGGGGACAACAGCCGGACCGAGTACGACGAGCCCTCCGCGATGCGTACGTACCTCACCGGACACGGGGTGCCGGACGACCGGATCGTCAGCGACCACGCCGGTTTCGACACATGGGATTCGTGTGTGCGCGCCCGGGAGATCTTCGGGGTGCAGCGGGCGGTGCTGATCAGCCAGGGCTTCCACATCCGCCGGGCCGTCGCGCTGTGCCAGGCCGCGGGCGTGGACTCGTACGGGGTCGGGGTCGCCGACGTGCACGACGCGACCTGGTACTACGGCGGGGCCCGTGAGGTGTTCGCGGCCGGCAAGGCGGCGATGGACGCGGTCTTCAAGCCCGAACCGCGGTTCCTGGGACCCAAGGAGCAGGGGGTGTCGCGGGTCCTGGGCGCTCTGGCAGACTGACGCGCGGCCGTCGGCGTATGCCGATCAGGCATACGAGCAGGGGTGGGGAACCGTGGCTGTGGCGGATCTGGGCGGCAAGGTCGTCGTCATCACCGGTGGGGCCCGCGGCCTGGGCGCCGCGGCAGCGCGGGCCGTCGTCGACGGCGGCGGCCAGGTGGTGATCACCGACGTGCTGGAGGCGGAGGGCGCCGAGACGGCGGCCGAGCTCGGTGACGCGGCGCGCTTCCTGCGGCACGACGTGACGAGGGAGGCCGACTGGCAGGCGGCACTGGACGGCGCGGTCGCCGCGTTCGGCCGGATCGACGGGCTCGTCAACAACGCCGGCATAGCCACCGGCCAGTTCCTGGAGCACGAGAGCGTCGAGCACTTCCGCCGGGTCGTCGAGATCAACCTGGTCGGCGTGTTCATCGGCATCAAGGCCGCGATTCCGCTGATGCGCGCGAACGGCGGCGGCTCCATCGTCAACATCTCCTCCGCGGCCGGTCTCACCGGCCTCGCCCTCACCGCCGGCTACGGAGCCTCCAAGTGGGGCGTGCGCGGCCTGTCGAAGATCGGCGCGGTCGAGCTCGCCGAGGCGAGGATCCGCGTCAACTCCGTCCACCCGGGCATGACGCTGACCCCGATGACCGCCCCCATCGGCATCCGGGCCGGAGAGGGCAACTATCCCGGCGCCCCGATGGGCCGCGTCGGCGCCCCCGAGGAGATCGCCGCCGCGGTGGCGTTCCTCCTCTCGGACGCCGCCGGCTACATGACGGGCGCCGAGCTCGCGGTCGACGGCGGCTGGACGGCGGGCCTCACGGTGAAGCACCTGACCGGCCAGTGACCGGCGGCCGGACCCGCCTGGGGGCCCGGGGGTACGCCGTAAATCCGCGTGCCCCGGCCGGGACGGCGAACCACGGTCCCGCCCGTGGAACAAGAAGTGGGACAAGAAGCGGACACACCCCTCCTCCGTGACGTCCACCCCGCCCTGACGGCCGAGCTCGTGCGCCTGCTGGAAGAAGAGGGGGAGCGCGACCTCGCCATCTGCGCCTACGACCTCCGCGTGCTCGGGCCGTGCGGCTGCGGCGACGACTTCTGTCAGAGCCTGCGCACCGGCGCCCACCCGCCGGGCACGCCCTACGGCACCGGCCACCGCGACGTGCTGCTCCTCCCCGAGGAGGGGGACCTGATCCTCGACGTCGTCGACGGCCGGATCGAATACGTCGAGATCCTCTTCCGGTCCCCGCTGCGCCCGGCGCCCTCACCGGACCGCCCCGGCGGCGCTGAGGCCGAAAACCCCCGCCCGTAACGCGGGGCGGCGGTCGGCGTAACACCGCCGACGCACGCTGGGCCGCATGCACACCTCGCAATCCGTCACCGCCACGCACTGCCCGTACTGCGCACTGCAGTGCGGGATGAACCTCCGCCCCGAACCGGGCGGCGGCGTGACGGTGGAGGAGCGGGCGGACTTCCCCGTCAACCGGGGCGCGCTGTGCGGCAAGGGCCGTACCGCCCCCGCCGTGCTCTCCTCCCGGGTGCGCCTGACCGAGCCGCTCATCCGCACCCACGCCGGGCAGCTCGCCCCGGCCACCTGGGAGGAGGCCCTCGACGCCGTCGCCGAGGGCCTCGCCCGCACGGGACGCGCGTACGGGCCGGACGCCGTCGGCGTCTTCGGCGGCGGCGGGCTCACCAACGAGAAGGCGTACGCGCTCGGCAAGTTCGCCCGCGTCGCCCTGCGCACCTCGCAGATCGACTACAACGGCCGCTTCTGCATGTCCTCGGCCGCCGCCGCGCACCAGCGGGCCTTCGGGCTCGACCGGGGGCTCCCCTTCCCGCTGGAGGACATCCCGCGCACCGGCTGCGTCATCCTCGTCGGCTCGAACCTGGCCGAGACCATGCCGCCCGCGCTGCGCTACCTCACCGAGCTGAAGGCGAACGGCGGCACGCTGATCGTCATCGACCCGCGCCGCACCCGCACCGCCGAACAGGCGGACCTCCACCTGGCCCCCCGCCCCGGAACCGACCTCGCCCTCGCGCTGGGCCTGCTGCACCTGGTGGTCGCGCAGGGCCGCACCGACGAGGAGTTCATCGCCGAGCGCACCACCGGCTGGGAGGAGGCCCGGGCCGCCGCGATGGCGCACTGGCCCGAGCTGGTGGAACGCATCACCGGCGTCCCGGTCCCCCAACTCCGCGCCGCCGCCGAAATGTTCTGCGCCCCCTCCTCCGCGATGGTCCTCACCGCCCGCGGCCCGGAACAGCAGTCCAAGGGCACCGACACCGTCGGCGCCTGGATCAACCTCTGCCTCGCCACCGGCCGCGCGGGCCGCCCGCTCTCCGGCTACGGGTGCCTCACCGGGCAGGGCAACGGCCAGGGCGGGCGCGAGCACGGCCAGAAGGCCGACCAGCTCCCCGGCTACCGCAAGCTCACCGACCCGGCGGCGCGCGCGCACGTGGCGGAGGTCTGGGGCATCGACCCCGACTCCCTCCCCGGCCCCGGCCGCAGCGCCTACGAACTCCTCGACGCCCTCGGCACGGACGTCCGCGCCCTGCTCCTCATGGGCTCCAACCCGGTGGTCTCCGCGCCCCGCGCCTCCCACATCGAGGACCGCATCCGCTCGCTGGACTTCCTGGCCGTGGCCGACGTCGTCCTCTCCGAGACGGCAGCCCTCGCGGACGTGGTCCTGCCCGTCACCCAGTGGGCGGAGGAGACCGGCACCACCACGAACCTGGAGGGCCGCGTCCTGCTCCGCCGCCAGGCGCTGACCCCGCCGCCGGGCGTGCGCACCGACCTGGAGGTCCTGCACGGACTCGCCGGCCGCCTGGGCGTGGAGAAGGGCTTCCCCACCGCCCCCGAGGAGGTGTTCGACGAGCTGCGCCGCGCTTCGGCCGGCGGCCCCGCCGACTACGCGGGGATCTCGTACGCCCGTATCGAGGCCGAACAGGGCGTCTTCTGGCCCTGCCCCGACGGCTCCGCGGGAACCGAGCGCCTCTTCCTGGACCGCTTCGCCACCGACGACGGCCGTGCCCGCTTCGTCCCCGTCTCCCACCGCGACTCCGCCGAGATCCCCGACGCGGAGTACCCCGTACTGCTCACCACCGGCCGCGTCGTCGCCCAGTACCAGTCCGGCGCCCAGACCCGCCGCGTGGACGAGCTCAACGCCGCGGCCCCCGGCCCCTTCGTGGAAATCCACCCCCGCCTCGCCGCCCGCATCGGCGCGGTCGACGGCCGCCCCCTCGCCGTCACCTCCCGCCGCGGCCGCGCGGTGGCCCCGGCGCGCATCACGGACACCATCCGCGCGGACACGGTCTTCATGCCGTTCCACTGGCCGGGCGAGGGCCGCGCCAACACCCTCACCAACCCCGCCCTGGACCCGGTCTCCCGCATGCCGGAGTTCAAGGTCTGCGCGGTCCGCGTCGAACCGGCCGAGTGAAGTCCGTACGTACGGACTACCCCTCGAAGGTCGGCGCCAGGGCCGTCAGCAGGCGCTCGGCGTAGGACTCGGCGGAGCCCGTGATACCCGGGTACTCCTGTCGGAAGTCCTCCCACTCGGCCGACTTGACCTCGTCGAACGCCTCCAGGGTGACGCGCTCGTCCGGCGCGGCGCTCGGAGGGAACCATTCGCCCGACTCGTGGAACACCGTGTGGACGAGGCCGTACGGGACGGAGCAGCGCTCCGCGAGCAGGACCGCGTCGTAGAGGTCCTTGCCGTGCGGGTACGTGTCGGTGGCGAGCCAGACCAGCTTCCACGCCAGGGAGAGCTCCGCCGTCGCCGCCCGCAGGCGCACGCCCGCGACCTCGGCCGGCTCCGGCGGGACGGGGAGCCGCTCGTTGAAGACGAAGTCCAGCTGGACCTGCCCGCCGGGCAGCCCCGGGGCCGACCACGGCAGGACGAGGCGACGGCCCGGGACGCGCTCGTACGTCCAGATGTCCTCGCAGACCGCCTCCGCGGCCGCGATGACCAGACCGCCCCGCTCGGCGGCCTCCCGCTCGGCCGCCTGCGCGACGGCCGTCAGCATGGCCGCCGTACGCGGCTCCTCGATGCCCCAGTCCTGCGGGACGACGACGAAGTCGAGGTCGTGCGGCTCCCGGGCCCGTGCCCCGAACCAGCCCGCCATGAGCATGCTGCCGCGCAACACCAGCGAGTCCGCCCACCCGGACCGGGCCACCGCCCGCGCGACCACGTCGAGCGCGGAACGCCGGGCGGCCTGCCACGCGGGCCGGGAACCGGCGTCGACGATCGTGTCCGCCACCCGGTAGCCGAAGGCGAAGTGCTTGAGCGCCGGGTCGAAGACCCGGTCCCCGGGCCCGGCCGGGGCGCCCATGCCGGCCGTCGAGGTGCGCGGCAACTCGTCCTGCCGGCGCGCCCAGTCGGCACGGGCCGCGGCCTCGGTGCTGTTCCCGTTCATGGGGTCGTCCCCTCCTCGATCCGTTCCTCGATCCACCCGTCGTCCACCGACAGGTCACTGTCGTACAGCACGAACTCCCGCTCCTCCGAGCGGATTTCGTACCCGGCCGAGCGCAGCGCGGCGATCAGCGTGTCGCAGGCCGCCGTCGCCCCCGCCGCGTCACCCCGGAACCGCTGCGTCACGAACCGCTCGTGGCGCGCCCCGGACAGGTCCCGGCGGGCGTTCCACGACAGGTGGGCGCCGTGCGGTGTCACCAGGGGTTCCAGGGCGGCGCGGTCGAAGTCCGCCGGGAGCAGCAGCCCCAGGTGGTGCTCGAAGTAGCCGCCTCCCGGCCCCGGGAGGTCCGTGGTCCAGGGGACGGTCTCCACCTTGACCCGCACGGGGTCGAAGCCGGCCGCCCGCAGCCGGGGCAGCAGGCGCTCGTGGCTCGTGCGGTCCCGCAGGGTCAGCATCGGCTGCGACACCATCCGCCCCCGCGCCAGCACGATGTGCGTGACCTTCAACTGCCGCGCCCGCGCCCACGCGTCGAGCCGGGCCAGCGCCGCCGGATCCGCGCAGCGGACGGTGACGTGCGTTTCGTACTCGGACATGGAACAGATCTTGTCGGACATGCGTCCGATCCGCATCGGGGTTCCCGTCGGCGGGTAACCATGCGTCACGTACCCCACTCAGAAAGTGCTCGCACGCCCCTCGTGGCGGCGATGTGTCGTACCCCACACTGAGGGGCGGTGCCCCCGTCCTCGGAGCCCTGGAGGTCGCCCCCGTGCAGACCCGGATCCTGACCGTGACCGCGAGCCGCCCCGCCGACGACGGCGTCGCCGTCGCCACCGCGGACCCCGAGGCCGAGGCGGAGGCCGACCCCGTGGACGACGAGCCCGACGACGAGCCCGAGGTCGAGCCCGAGGTCGAGCCCGAGGTCGTGGAGCTGATCGAGCACGTGCCCGCGCAGCGCGCGCGCAGCAGGGACAGCGGGAGCGGAGCCGGACCGTCCGCCGACCTCTTCCGGCAGTACCTGCGCGAGATAGGCAGGATCCCGCTGCTCACCGCCGCCGAGGAGGTCGACCTCGCGCGGCGCGTGGAAGCGGGGCTGTTCGCCGAGGAGAAGCTGGGCAGCGCCGCGGACCTCGACTCCCGGCTCGCCCTGGACCTCGACAAGCTCGTCGTCATGGGCCGGATGGCCAAACGCCGGCTGATCGAGTCCAACCTGCGGCTCGTCGTCTCCGTCGCGAAGCGCTACGTCGGCCGCGGCCTCACCATGCTCGACCTGGTCCAGGAGGGAAACCTCGGACTGATCCGGGCCGTCGAGAAGTTCGACTACGCCCGCGGGTACAAGTTCTCCACGTACGCCACCTGGTGGATCCGCCAGGCCATGTCCCGGGCCCTCGCCGACCAGGCGCGCACCATCCGCGTCCCCGTGCACGTCGTCGAACTGATCAACCGCGTCATCCGCGTCCAGCGCCGCATGCTCCAGGAACGCGGGTACGAGCCCACCGCCGAAGAGGTCGCCGTCCACCTGGAACTGACCCCCGAGCGGGTGCTGGAGGTGCTCCGCCTCGCGCAGGAGCCGGTCTCCCTGCACGCGCCGGTCGGTGAGGAGGACGACGTGGCCCTCGGGGACCTGATCGAGGACGGCGACGCCGCCTCGCCCGTGGAGTCCGCCGCGTTCTTCCTGCTGCGCGAGCACCTGGAAGCCGTGCTGTCGACCCTCGGGGAGCGCGAGCGCAAGGTCGTCCAGCTCCGCTACGGGCTCGCCGACGGGCGGCCGCGCACCCTGGAGGAGATCGGCCGGATCTTCGGCGTGACGCGCGAGCGGATCCGCCAGATCGAGTCCAAGACCCTCAACAAGCTCCGCGACCACGCCTTCGCCGACCAGCTGCGCGGCTACCTCGACTGAACGCTGCCGGGACACGGGCTGGTAGCACGGGCTGGTACATGAGCTCGTACATGAAAAGAACGGGGGCGCCCCGAAAGGCGCCCCCACCCACGTGCCGCGCCGGTCAGTCGACCTCGGCCACCGCCTGCGCGAACTGCGCCGCGTACAGCCGCGCGTACGCGCCGCCCGCCGCCAGCAGCCCCTCGTGCGTGCCCTGCTCCACGATCGAGCCGTTCTCCATCACCAGGATCACGTCCGCGTCGCGGATCGTGGACAGCCGGTGCGCGATCACGAAGGACGTCCGTCCGTGCGCGAGGCGCGCCATGGCCTTCTGGATCAGCACCTCGGTACGGGTGTCCACCGAGCTGGTCGCCTCGTCGAGCACCAGGATCACCGGATCCGACAGGAACGCCCGCGCGATCGTGATCAGCTGCTTCTCGCCCGCGCTGACCCCGGCGCCCTCGTCGTCCAGCACCGTGTCGTAGCCGTCCGGCAGCGTGCGGATGAAGCGGTCCGCGTGCGCCGCCCGCGCCGCCTCCTCGATCTCCGCGCGGGTGACCTCACGCGAGGCACCGTAGGCGATGTTCTGCGCGATGGTGCCGCCGAACAGCCAGGTGTCCTGGAGGACCATGCCGATGCCGCCGCGCAGCTCCTCGCGGGTCATCTTCGCGACGTCCACCCCGTCGAGGGCGATCTCCCCGCCCGTGACCTCGTAGAACCGCATGAGCAGGTTCACCAGGGTCGTCTTGCCGGCGCCCGTCGGGCCGACGATCGCGACGGTCTGACCCGGCTCGACCGTCAGCGAGAGGTTCTCGATCAGCGGCTTGTCGGGCTCGTAGCGGAAGGCCACCTTGTCGAGGGTGACCTGGCCGCGCAGTTCCTCCGGACGCTCCGGAACCTCGGCGTCCGGCTCCTGCTCCTCCGCGTCCAGCAGCTCGTACACCCGCTCCGCCGACGCGACACCGGACTGCACGAGGTTCGCCATCGAGGCCACCTGCGTCAGCGGCATCGAGAACTGCCGCGAGTACTGGATGAAGGCCTGCACGTCACCGATCGACAGGGTGCCCGAGGCCACCCGCAGACCACCGACGACCGCGACCAGCACGTAGTTGACGTTCGAGATGAAGAACATCACCGGCTGCATGATCCCGCTGACCAGCTGCGCCTTGAAGGAGGCCCGGTACAGCGCCTCGTTCTGCTCGGCGAAGACGGCCGCCGACTCCTTCTGCCGCCCGAAGACCTTCACCAGGGTGTGCCCCGAGTACATCTCCTCGACGTGGGCGTTGAGCGCGCCGGTGCTCTTCCACTGCGCCACGAACTGCGGCTGCGACTTCTTGCCGATCTTCGCCGCGACGTAGACCGACACCGGTACGGTCACCAGCGCGACCAGCGCCAGCAGCGGCGAGATCCAGAACATCATGACCAGCACACCGACGATGGTCAGCAGAGAGTTCATCAGCTGACCCATCGTCTGCTGGAGCGTCTGGCCGATGTTGTCGATGTCGTTCGTCGCCCGGCTCAGCACCTCGCCGCGCTTCTGCTGGTCGAAGTACGACAGCGGCAGCCGCGACAGCTTCGCCTGGAGCTCCTCGCGCATCCGGTAGACGGTGCCGTTCATGACGTGGTTCGACAGCCGGGTCGCGACCAGCATCAGCAGGCCGGCCAGGACGAAGACCACCAGAGCCCAGATCGCCACGACCCCGACGGCGCCGAAGTCGATGCCCCGGCCCGGGGTGAAGTCGGTGCCGGACAGCATGTCCGCCATACCGTCCCGGCCGTCGGCCCGCAGCCCGTCCAGCGCCTGCTGCTTCGTGGTTCCGGCCGGCATCTGCCGGCCGACGATCCCCGCGAACACCAGGTCGGTGGCGTCGCCGAGGATCTTCGGACCGACCACCGCGCAGCCGACGCTGCCGACGACGGCCGCGACCATGCCCCACAACTTGCCCCGGTCCTGCGCCAGCTGACCCAGCAGCCGCTTGCCCGAGCCCTTGAAATCCATGGACCGCTCGGCTCCTGGCCCCGCCATCATCCGTCCTCCGGGCCCGCTCATGCGGCCTCCGCCTCCGTCAGCTGGGAGAGCACGATCTCCCGGTAGGTCTCGTTGCCGGCCATCAGCTCGTGGTGGCGTCCCTCGCCCACCACCTGCCCCTCGTCCAGGACGATGATCCGGTCGGCGTCACGGATCGTGGAGACCCGCTGGGCGACGATGACCACGGTCGCGTCCTCGGTCTCGCGGGACAGCGCCGCGCGCAGCGCCGCGTCCGTCGCGTAGTCCAGGGCGGAGAAGGAGTCGTCGAAGAGGTAGATCTCCGGGCGCTGCACGAGCGTGCGGGCGATCGCGAGGCGCTGGCGCTGGCCGCCGGAGACGTTCGTGCCGCCCTGGGTGACGGGCGCCTGGAGCCCGCCCTCCAGCTCGGAGACGAAGCCCTTGGCCTGGGCCACCTCCAGGGCCTGCCACAGCTCTTCGTCGGTCGCGTCCGGGCGCCCGTAGCGCAGGTTGGAGGCGACGGTTCCGGAGAACAGGTACGGCTTCTGCGGGACCATGCCGACCGTCCTGGCCAGCAGCTCCGGATCGAGCCGGCGTACGTCCTCGCCGTCGACCAGCACCTCGCCGCCGGTCGCGTCGAACAGCCGGGGCACCAGCCCCAGCAGCGTGGACTTGCCGCTTCCGGTGGAGCCGATCACCGCGGTCGTCTCGCCGGGGCGGGCCACCAGGTCCACCCCGCGCAGCACCGGGGCCTCGGCTCCCGGGTAGCGGAAGTCGGCGCCGCGCAGTTCGAGGCGCCCGCTCCGGACGAGCTCGCGCACCGGGTCGGCGGGCGGGACCACGCTGGAGTCGGTGTCCAGGACCTCCTGGACGCGTTCGGCGCAGACCTCGGCGCGCGGCACCATCATGAACATGAAGGTGGCCATCATCACGGACATGACGATCTGCATCAGGTAGGCGAGGAAGGCCGTCAGCTGGCCGATCTCCATGCCGCCGCTGTCGACGCGCATCGCGCCGAACCAGATGACGGCGACGCTGGAGACGTTCACGACCAGGATGACGACGGGGAACATCAGCGCGAGGAGCTTGCCCGAGGCCAGCGAGACGCCGGTGAGGTCGGCGTTCGCCTCGCGGAAGCGTTCCTTCTCGTAGGTGTCGCGGACGAAGGCACGGATCACCCGGTTGCCGGTGATCTGCTCGCGCAGCACTCGGTTCACGGTGTCGAGCCGCTCCTGCATCTGCCGGAACAGCGGCCGCGTCTTGAAGACGATCGCGCCGACGGAGATCCCGAGGACGGGGACCACGGCGATCAGCACGCCCGACAGCCGCACGTCGAGCGACAGCGCCATGGCGATGCCGCCGACGCACATGATCGGCGCCGAGACCATCATCGTGAAGGTCATCAGCACCAGCATCTGGACCTGCTGGACGTCGTTCGTCGTACGGGTGATCAGGGACGGGGCGCCGAACTGGCCGAGCTCCCGCGCGGAGAAGCTCTGCACCCGGTCGAAGACGGCGGCGCGGACGTCCCGGCCGAGCGCCGCCGCGGTGCGGGCGCTGTAGTAGACGGCTCCGACGTTGGTGACGAGCTGTACGAGGGAGACGGCCAGCATCAGCGCGCCGAAGCGCAGGATGTAGCCCGTGTCGCCGTTGACGACACCGTTGTCGATGATGTCGGCGTTGAGCGTGGGCAGGTAAAGGCTCGCACTGGTCTGCAGGAGTTGCAGCAGCACCAGTGCGGCGATCGGTTTCCGGTACGGACCCAGGTGGGCCCGCAGAAGTCGTATGAGCACGCGCAGGCTCCGGTCGGCAAGATCGAGGGGGTTCGCTCCATCTTGTGCCAACCGGCCCCCAGATCCCCACCGGTTTTCGCAAAGCCCGGTCAAAAGGCGTAGGCCGCCCCGCCCTGCGGCCCAGGTCCCGCCCGGGTTACTGGAACGCGCCCGGGTGGAGTTCCTCGCGCGTCGCGATGTACTGCTGGCGCACCGCCTGCCAGGCCGGGAACTCCTCGCCCGGCTCGAAGACCTGAGCCGCCGGAGCCGCCCAGAGCGGCGGGGTGTGCGGGGCCAGCGTGCCCTGCCGCACCCCGAGCGCCCACGCCGCCTGCCGGGCCGCGCCCAGCGCCGCGTAGTCCGCCGGCGCCGGTACGACGACCTGCGTCCCGAACAGCCCCGGAGCGGCGGCCTGTACGGCGGGCAGCTCGGCCGCCGCGCCCAGCAGGAACACCCGGCGGATCGTTACGCCCCGGTGCCGCAGCACGTCGAGGGCGTCCACCAGCCCGCACAGCATGCCCTCGAAGGCGGCCCGCGCCAGGTGCTCGGGCTTCATCGAGTCCCGGCGCAGCCCCGACAGGGTTCCGGCGGTGTGCGGCAGGTTCGGCGTGCGCTCACCCTCCAGGTACGGCAGGAGTACGAGGCCGTGCGCGCCCGGGGTCGACTTCAGCGCCAGCGCGCTCAGCCCCTCCAGGTCGGTGCCCAGCAGCTCGGCGGTGCCGCGCAGGGCCCGTACGGCGTTGGAGGTGTTCACGACGGGCAGGTGCATGCCGGCGGCGTCGGCGAGCGAGGTGACCAGGCCGCCCGGCTCCGACACGGCCTCGTGGTGGACCGCCATCACCGAGCCGGAGGCGCCCAGCGAGACCACCGCGTCGCCGGGGCCCAGGCCCAGCCCGAGGACGGCGGCGGTCGTCTCCCCGGTCCCGGCGGAGATCAGCAGCCCCTCGGGGGTCATCCCGGCGGCGTCGCAGGGGCCGAGCACCTCGGGCAGCAGCGCCTGGTGCCCGAGCGCCAGCTCGACCAGGTCGGGGCGGTACGCGCCGGTGGCCGCCGACCAGTAGCCGGTCCCGGAGGCACTGGCCCGGTCGGTGGTGCGGCGGGCGGGCCGGCCGAGCAACTGCCAGACGAGCCAGTCGTGCGGGGACAACACCACCGACACCCGGCGGGCCGCCTCCGGCTCGCTGCGGGCCAGCCAGGCGAGCTTGGCTATCGGCTGGGCGGCGTGCGGGACGGATCCCACGGCCGCGACCCAGGCCTGCCGGCCGCCGAGCGCCTCGACGAGGTCGGCCGCGGCGACCTGGCCGCGCTTGTCGTTGCCCACCAGCGCGGGACGGGCGAGGTTGCCCTGTACGTCGAGCGGCAGGACGCCGTGCTGCTGCGCGGAGACCCCGATGGCCTGGACCCCCTCCAGCAGCCCGCCGCCGGCGGCCTCGCCGAGCGAGAGCAGCCACGCCTGCGGGTCGGTCTCGTGGGGTACGGCCTCACCCGCCGGCTGTGGATGGGGCGCGTAGCCCTGGCGCAGCACCGCGCCCGTCTCCGCGTCACAGACCACGATGCGAGTGAAGGTGGAAGAGCTGTCCAGCCCGGCGACTATCCCCATGCGGAGAATTCTGCCGCACGCCGGGCCGGACTCCGCCCAGAGTGCGCCGCGCCCGTACCGGGCCTCACGTGTTGCTCGTGCCCCACTCGTCCTCGCCGCCGGTCCGGGCGCCGACCCGGCCGCGCAGGGAACGTACCCGTCCGGCCAGTGCGTCCGGCATGGAGTCGCCGACCTTGTCGCTCACCGCGGCGAGGGCCTTGCCCGCCACGTGGCGCCCGGTCTGCCCGGCACTCTCGGCGGCGTTGCGCACCGCCGGGTTCCGCGCGAGGTCCTGCGCGGACTTCTTCAGCTTCTCGTACCGCTCGCGCCCGGCCCGGGTCCCGAGCACGTACCCGAGGGCCAGTCCGACCGCGAATGTGACCTTGTACCGCATGCCTGTCACCCTTCGTCGTGTGGTGCCCGGCCCGCTCTGGATACCGATTGGCGGAGCACCCCCCTGCTTGCGCTAATCTATGACTCGCAACGGGCAGTCGCCCCCCGGCAAGGCCGGAGGTGGGCTGTTCGGCGCACCGCAGCAATCCCCTGTAGCTCAATTGGCAGAGCAGCCGACTGTTAATCGGCAGGTTACTGGTTCGAGTCCAGTCGGGGGAGCGCGGTCCCCTGTAGCTCAATTGGCAGAGCAGCCGGCTGTTAACCGGCAGGTTACTGGTTCGAGTCCAGTCGGGGGAGCAGAAAAGAAGAGGACCCCGGGCGGGTCCTCTTTCTTTTTGCCCTGATCCGGGAACCGGGCAGCCCTCGGCGCGGTCTCTCTGAACAGGCGAAGCCGATCATGCGAGGCATCCGAGGCAGGAGATCGTATGAGCGGCTATGCTGCGGCAGACGGCGCGCACACATGTACGCGCCACGCCGTAAAGGGGCGGTAGCTCAGCCGGTTAGAGCAGCGGACTCATAATCCGTCGGCCGTGGGTTCGAGTCCCACCCGCCCCACTGCGAGCCGCAGGTGAAGAAACGATCTCACCTGCGGCTTTGGCGTGTTCGGGTCGGGTGTGCCGGCTATGGGGTCGCGAAGTCCGGGCCGTACTGCGTCCGCGCCGCCGTCTTGATCGCGGCCATCTCGGTGGGAAAGTTGGCCCGGGTGGGGCCCATCACGTGCTTGTAGTCGTACGTGGCGGTGAACGAGAACGGCTTGACCACGAACGCGGGCGTGGCCGCGTCGCTAGGGTGACCCGCCTTCCACGGGACGGAGGAGAAGTTGCGTCGCTTGAGGAAGCACGTGTTGTTGATGCCCAGCGTCGAGTCCACCCACCGGTTCTTGATCTTCGCGAAGGCCGCCCCGGTCTCCGTCGCCGATTGGGCGTCGAGCGAGACGAGTAGCGCGGCCGCCTGACGCTCGGCCTCGGCGACGAACGGTCCGCCGGCGGTGATCGCCCGTTCCGCGACCACGGTGCCGAGGTAGTTGGAACACAGGTCCTCGGGGGAGAACGAGGAGATGTGCTGGTT
The DNA here is from genome assembly GCF_053591315.1 of Streptomyces sp. NPDC003042. NCBI lineage: Bacteria > Bacillati > Actinomycetota > Actinomycetes > Kitasatosporales > Streptomycetaceae > Streptomyces > Streptomyces sp. NPDC003042. The sequence goes on along the minus strand of NZ_JBSFTP010000017.1, from coordinate 66,363 downwards.
GGCGGGCTTGAAGCCGCAGGCGCCGGCGCCGTCGGGGTACGTGGCGATCTCGTGCGCCAGAGAGTCGTCGAAAGCGATCGACCGGGCCACCTCCAGCCACTCCGTGCGGGGAACCGCGCTCGTCAGAGTGGCCTCGCCCTCGCCGGTATTGATCTTCGTACCGTTGGCGCCTCCCGTCTTGTGGATCTCCTGGTAGGCGAAGGCCGTGACATCGCAGGTGTCCCAGAGGTGGCCGAAGTCGACGAATCCGGCCTTGCCCGTGTAGACGATGTTCGGGAGGTTGTCACTGTGCCTGCCGACGCCACCGGTACCGATGAGGAAGAACGGGGTGAGCGCGCAGCACGGCCGTCGCACCGGCTTTGCCGCGGCCAGTACGGGGCTGGGCGGGGCAGGCGGCACGAACGGAGGCGGGGGCGGCGGAGGGGGCGGCGGGGGTGGTGGCGGCGGGGGCGGGGCGAGGCCGGCGTCCAGCTTGGCCCACGTCTTCGGTCCGATCCTGCCGTCGTGTTCCTTCGGCTGCCCCGGGAAGGCCTGTTGCTGGAAGGCCACCACCACGGCGAAGGTCTTCGAGCCGAAAACGCAGTCGTCGACCAGCGGCGCGCCCGCGAGGCCGGGCTGGCCGGCGGCCAGTTCGTCGGCGTGGATGACATTGAGACGGCGCTGCGCTGAACGTACCGCCGAGTGTACGGAGTTGCGTACGAGGAGAGCCGGTCGGGCGGACGGTGGCACCGGAACGTCCGGGCACGGCCCGATCGCCTCCGCGTATCCGGGGCTCCCGGACTCGTACTCGTACTCGTACACGTCCGAGTCCGGGACCGAGGTCCACAGCTCGCGCAGGCCACCGGGTCGAATCATGTCCGCCTCGCTCTCCGCCGCTTCCGTACCGATCCACCTGGCCAGCTCCGCCACCACCTCCGCGGTCGGGCGCGGCCGGCCGCAGGCCGCGCGCCAGGCCGCGCCGACCCGGTAGGAGGCCAGTACGCCGGACTGCAGCGCCCCCTCCATGTAGCCGTAGAATCCCGGCGAGGCCTGCTCGCCGGCAAAGAACAACCGCCCCTGGAACGAACCGCTCAGGTTCTTCGCCACGGTGGTGACCTGGCCCTTGGCCGGCACGGAGTAGCCGGTGCGGATGAAGGGCTCGTTCGGCCAGTCGATCAGCGCCGACTTCTTCACGTTGGCCGCGAAGCGGGGATAGATCTCGCCCATCCGTGTCGCGTAGCGCGGGGCGTCCAGGACGATCGACCCGCCCGAATAGACGGTCAGGTCGAAGCCCTTCGGCGGGCTCGTCTGCTTGTCGGTGCCCTCCCACACGCTGCCGAGCCTGTCCCAGAGCGCGCTGGGCGCCAGATGGTCCGGGGTCCAGATGTCCTGGTCGAAGGCGCTGAGGTACTTGACCGCCGGGCCGTGCTGCATGGTGAAGTCGGCGGGGTCGAAGGGCGTGCGCCCGGCGACCGGCGGCCACACGGTGGGCGGCGCGGCCAGGATGGCGAAGTCGAAGTCGGCGGTTCCGCTCGCTCCGGCGGAGCGGTAGGTCAGCCGTGCGCCCTCGTCGTGCACCTCGATGCCGGTGACCTCGGTATTGAGCCGGATGTCCTTCAGGGAAGCCGCGAGCCTGTCGGCGAGCTGGTCGTTGCCACCCTCGCAGCGGTCGGTCTCGGTGTGGGTCCAATAGGCCAGCATGTTGCCGCCCATCGAGTGCGCCTTCACCGCGGTGAGGAAGCCCAGGTAGCTCTGTTTGTCCACTGGGACGCATTGGTCGTTCTCGGTGACGAACTCGAACAGGCTGCGGGCGATCGAGGAGGCCGGGCCGAACATCTTCGAGTCGTTGAGCCGGTCGGCGAGTGTCATGGTGTCCAGCTTGGCGGCGCCTGTACTGGTCCACGGCCGGAGGGCGTTGACCGCCTTCGCCTCCGCGCCGATCCTGCGCATCACCTCATCGAGCTTCACCCCCGCCTTCTTCTGCTGCGCCTCGGTCAGGTCGGTGCTGCCCAGCCGCAACCGCACCTTCAGGTTCTTGGGATAGTCGGTCTTCTGGGTGACCGGGGTCAGCTTCAATTTGAAAGTGCGGGCGAGGGTGATCCATGTCGGGTGATTCGCGCCGATCAGCTCAGCGCCCGCCTCGACGACCTTGCCGGGTACGAGCGAGCGGTCCGTTCGCACCCGCCCGCCGAGCCGGCCGGCGGCCTCGAAGACCGTCACCCGGGTGCCACCGCTGGCCAGCGACCAGGCGGCCATCAGGCCGGCGAAGCCGCCGCCGATCACTGCCACCCGCAGATTGCCCATCGCGCACGCGTCCTTGTCCGGGCGGGGCGGTGGCGGTGGTGGTGGGGGCGGGGTGTCCCGGACGTCGAGCAGCGCCCACGTCTTGCGGCCGATCCGTCCGTCGTGCTCGTCCGGATCGCCGGGGAACACCCGCCGCTGGAACTCGACTACGGCGGCGTAGGTCTTGGAGCCGAAGACGCAGTCCACGGTCAGCGGCGCGTTCGGCAGCCCCCGGCGGCCGGCGACGAGAGCCTGGGCGTGGACGAGGTTCAACCGGCGCTGCGCGTCGCCCACGGCGAGGTGGCGGGAGCCGGTCTTGAGAACCGCCGGACGGTCGACCGGCCGGACCGGCGTGCCACAGTCGGTCATCACGGGCGGACCGGCCAGCGCCTCGGTCACCGGCTGGGCCTCGGTCACCGGTTGGCGATCGGACATCGGCCGGCTGCCGGCGGCCGGTTCGGGGGGCCGGACCAGGGCGACCGCGCGGTCCGCGCGCAGGTAGCCGCTGCCGAGCCGGCGCGGGTCCGTACCCGGCATCGGCGGGTCACAGCTGGCCAGCAGTGCCCGGTGTGTCTCCTCGATGGCCAGGGGCCGTCCGGCCGCCTCGAACATCAGCGCCACCGTGCCGGCCACCGCGGGGGCCGCCATGCTGGTGCCGGACATCCGCACGTAGGCCGGGCCGCCGCCGCCGTCTCCGCCGGGGTGCGACCGCGCTCCCAGCACCATCACCCCCGGGGCCACCAGGTCGGGCTTCTGCCGTCCGTCCCGGGTCGGGCCGCAGGAGGAGAACCGGCCCGGCGGCCGGTCCGTACGGTGCGCGTCGTACGCCCCGACGGCGATGGTGCGCAAGCCGTTGGCGATCGTGCCGAGCGTGGTGGCGGTGTCCACATCGGCGTCGGCGAAGTGAGCCTGGCAATGCCGGCACGCGGTGTCCCGCTCGATCCAGGCGTGTACCCGGCCGTCCACCACATCGTCCGCGTGCAGAGTGACGTCCCAGCCGTCCACCGCGCGGTCCGCCTCGAGGTAGAGGGAGACCTGGTTGTCGCCGTTGTTGGGGTCGCAGGCCCGGTGGTAGATCCGGCCCACGTCACGTCCGTCGAGGCTGATCACTCCCCGGTGGCCGAGCGGCACCACGGTCCGGTGCGCGCCTCCGGCGGTGGCCACCTCGACGGTCAGCCGGTCGCGGCCGGGGTACCAGAGGTCGACCTCTTGCGGGGTGGAGTCGGCCGGGTCCACTTCGACCCGGAAGGAACGCGTCTCTCCGGGGCGCAGCAGCCAGGAGGCGTGGGCCCGCCGCTGGAAGTAGTTGCCGCAGCTCTGGACGACGGCACGGCCCGGCGCCACGCTCACCAGGTGGTCCAGGGCCTGTTCGAGCAGCAGCCGACCGGTGTGCTCGCCTGCGTGCCGGCCCAGACTGAGGTTGATCACGCAGGGCCGTGAGCCGGCCGTTTCGAAGATCATGGCGCAGGCGTCCAGCAGGTCACCCGAGCTGCCCAGGGGCACCATCGGCCCGCCGGACTGCCTGTTCAGGCTGACCGCGACGATGTCGGCCTCGGGCGCCATGCCGGGTGGACCGCCGGCCAGGCCGTTGCCGGCGGCGATGCCCAAGGTGTGCGTGCCATGGGCCCCCAGGCCGGCATCGAAGTCGGCCGGGTGGTATCCGAGCGCCCCGTACGGGTCGGGTTCCGCGAGCGCGGCGTCGATGTGGGCGGCGGTGAACAACCGCCCCGCCCCGGACGGTGGCGCCGCACGCTGGTCCCACAGGGCCAGGAGCCGGGTCCGTCCGTCCGGATGCCGGAAGTCCGGATGAGCGAAGTCGAAGCCCCAGTCGACGATTCCGATCACGACGCCCCGGCCGGTCTCGCCGAGCTCCGGCCGTGTGTGGCCGTTCAGCGACGGGGACTCCGTGCCGGCGCCGACCGGGGGCGGTTCGACATCCGGGGTGTACAGCCTGGGAGCCTTGACACTCAGCGTCGCGGGGTCGGCCCACAGGTCGGCGATGTCCCGGCGCCGCACCCGCACGGTGGCGATGTCGCCGAAAGTGTTGACGACCCGCACCGTCGCCGGCGGCCGGTGCGGGTCCCGCAGCCGCAGGATGACGCTGACCTCGTCGCCGGGGTCGCCGTGGCGGGCCAACTCGTACAGCGCCGGATCCATCTGGGACTGCTCCGATCACTCCGTGGTGGCGAAGGCCGTGCTCGCGCCGCCCGGTTCGGACAGGGCGTCGACGATCTGATCGAGCCTGCTGAGCAGCTCCGTCTGCCGCTTGTTCGCGGCGGCTTCGGTCTCCAGCGTGGCGACCACCCTGAGCAGCCGCTCCAGTTTCTGGTTCAGGTCGACCGAGCCGGGCGCTGCCGTGGCCACGTACACGGTGACGACAGAGCCCGCGGGCACGATCGAGCCGGGAGGCGGTACGACGCCGAAGACGACGTCCGCATCGCCGTCGGTGACGACCTCACGCAGCTGCGGAACCAGCCCGAGGCCCTTGAGCCTCTTCTCGGCCTTCGCCTTCGAGCGGCCCAGCAGATTGTGGGGGATGCCCACCTGCCCGGCGGCCTGCCCGTTGGCGGGTGTGACGCCGGGGCCCGAGCCGAATGTCAGCGTAGCCATCTGCGCCTCACTTCTTGGTCAGCATCGACAGCAGGACCAGGTTCATGATCATGTCGCCGCCACCGAGGCCGCCCTTGCCTGGCTCACCGCTGCTCATGCCCGGCATGAGCAGCATGAACGGCAGGAGACCGCCCATCGGGCTCTGCGACTGGGTGACCACCTTGGTCGGCTTGCCGTCCACCGTGGCCTCTACGCTCTCCTGCGTGAGCATTGGCATCAGCAGGCTGAGCATCTTGGTCTGCTGGAGGTCTGCCCGGATCGCGTCGGAGCTCTTCTTGCGTTCGTCGGCCTCCTTGCGGACGCTTGCGGCTAGCCTGCTCTGGCCGGTGGTGAGCGAGGTGGTCCGGGATTCCAGGGACTTGACCGCGCTGCCGAGCGTCTCGATCTTGCCGTCCAGATTGCGGACGGTGGACTGCAGCTGGGTCTGGCTGGCCGGCGTCGGCGTAGGTCTCGGAGCGAAGCTGCTGCGCCGGGTCGGTGTGCGCACCAGTCGGCGCGCGGGCCTGCTCTCTTCGTATTCGTCGTACTCGATGCCGTCGAGCAGCTCTTCGAGTTCGTCGTACCCGCTCATTGCTGTGTCCTTTCGCGCTGGGACGGTGGTCCGGTGGTGACGGTGGGGGCAACCCGCCGGTTCAGGCGGGCGAACAGGACAACGGCCGGGCGAACCAGCCTGTTGAAGAGGTCGGGTTCGGGTGCGGTGAAGCCGGGCGCGCCACGACCGCGGCACCAACGGCAGGCGCCGTCCGCGCCGAAGCATGCGGGGCACGCGCCGAGCGCGGCGGCCAGATCGTCGAGCAGGCCGTACGCCGCGTCCAGCTCCGTCGTCAGCTCGTCCACACGGCGCATGGCCTCCTCGTCGCGCTCATGACGTTCGGAGAGGCGGCGTGCCTCCTCCGCCTCCCGCTGCTCGGCCTCTTCGGCCGCGGCCAGTTCGCGCTGCAGCTGCGCCTCGCGTTGGCTCAGCAGCTGGGCGAGCTGTGGGGTGGCGCCGGTGAGGCCGGCGAGGTCGGCCAGGCCGTCCGACGCCGGCGCATCACCGGCAAGTCGGCGCTGCAGCATCTCAAGCACGTGCAGGCTGGTCACCGGGCATGCAGAAGGTCGTGGAACCGGTCGGCGAATTCCTCGGAGTCTGCCAGGCCGTCGTCGAATTCGGCATACCCGGCGTATTCGGTGAACTCTTCGAATCCTTCGACCTCTTCGGATTCGCCGAACCCTTCATACCCGTCGTCAGCACGCCGTTGCTCGTGCTTTCCGGATGCTCCATGGCCGCATCCGCACCTGCCGGACTCCTCGTATGACTCGGATGCAGCGGTCTCCTGCTCCGCGCGGACCAGGAGACCGAGCAGCCTGCCTGCCTGGTCCTCGCCCGCCGGCGACTCATCGGAGTCCGCGCCGGTCGCCCACTCCGCCTCGGCCTCTCTCGCCAGCGTGCCGAGCAGGCCGGCAAAGGCGTTGGCGGGCACCGGGACCCTTTGGCGGCCCACGGGGATCGAGGCGTTTCGACCGCCACTCAGGGCGGCCAGCGCCCGCGCCATCTCGGGGCGTCCCAGCAATGCCATGAGGGTGCCCGTGGCCGGGCCGCCCTTGCCGCCGGCCAACCCGCCGGCCAAGCCCAGCAGGCCCGACGTCAGCGCGCCCCGCCCGGTCAGTGCGCCGGCGGCATTGAGAGCACCACTCAGCAGGCCGCCGATGCCGCGCACATCGCGGCCGCCGTACTTCTTCAGTGCCGACCCGGTGGCGCCGAGCACCGCCCCGCCCAGTGCGCCGAACGGGCCCAGCGCACTCCCGGTGAGGGCCCCTTGGAGAAGGCCAGGGCCGACGGCTGAGGCGACCCTGCCCACCTGTTTGGCCGCCTTGCTGAGCGTCCTGCCCAGTCCCTTGAAGAACTCTTCGTACTCCGCAGGGGTGACGCTTTCGCCGAACGCCTCCGCGAAGGCCTCTTCGAGTTCCCTGTCGGAGAGCCCCGCGTAGCGGGGGTCGAGTACCTCGCGCAGATGCGGGTAATAGGTACCTGCATAGGATTCCGCCATCCGGACCTCCGTTCGCACCGACCTACAGGGCCGGGCCGCGTGGTCAGAGGAACACGGTGACCGGCGGATTCGGGCCCGACACGCACCTGTGTCATGTGCATCAGGCAACTGCCGCGCGAGCGTCGACCGTCCGGAGTAGAGCCGCAGGCGAGGGTGTTTCCCGCCTGCGGCTCGCGTGCTCGGGGGGAGTGTCCGGCGTCGGGGGCAGTGGCTAGAAGTTCTCCGTCTCGTCGGCCAAGTGGCGCAGTACGTCGGTCAGGTCCTCACGGCGGGCGAAGGCCGACCGCTGGCGGGCGGCGCCCGAGCCGTCGCGCAGGAGGCCGGCCATGGTCTTGGCCGCGTGGTCGAGGTCGCCGGAGGCGGCCAGTTCCGGGGCGATCAGGTCCAGCAGGGCCTCCGCGAGATCGGCCGCCGGAAGTTCGGCGCCCGTGTACGGGTCGAGACCGAACCCCTCCAGGCCGTCGTGGGCCGCCCGCCAGCGCGCGAGGCGCAGTACGTCGTCCCGTACGGGCGGATCCGGCCGCTCCTCCGCGATCTCGCGCAGAGCCGTGGCCACCAGCGCGCGGGCCAGCTCGGCCTGGAGGATGGAGGTGTCGATGTCCGGGGACATGTCGAGCCCCCGGAATTCGACCGTCGGCCAGTGCCCGGAGGGACGCAGGTCCCAGTAGACCATCTTGATGTCCAGCGCCGCCCCGGAGCCGAGCAGGGTCTGCACCGAGCGCCGGAAGTGCGCCGTGGACGTGAAGTGCGGGGGCAGGCCCGCCGAGGGCCAGCCCGACCAGGCCATCGCCCGCCAGCTGGCGTGGCCGGTGTCCCGGCCGCCCCAGAAGGGGGAGTTGGCGGCCAGCGCGGTCAGCGTCGGCAGCCAGGGACGGACCCGGTTGGACACCGCCACCGCCGTGTCCACGTCGAGGGTGCCGACGTGGACGTGCCGGCCGCAGCTGACCAGGGTGTCGGTCAGCGAACCGAAACGGCGGTGCTGCTCGCGCTGGCGCGGTTCGTCGTCGGTCAGATGCAGCGGCCCCTCCACGGCCACCACCGGCGAGGGCGCGGCCAGCAGCCGGCAGCCGTGGTCCCGGGCGGCCCGGCCGAGCGTGCGCCGCAGGGCGGCGAGCTCCTCGCGCAGCGAAGCCGCCGAGTGGGCGACCGGGGTGGAGAGCTCCACCTGATAGCGGGTGGCCTCCTGGTGCAGCTCGCCCAGCAGCCCGCCGGCGGTGGCGAGCACGAGCGGGGCGGCCGGGGCCACCTTGAAGGTGCGGGCGTCGACGAGCAGGAACTCTTCCTCGACGCCGACGGTGAGGGGATCGATGGAGGGGTCGGGGGAACGCACCGTGTTCTGCGTGGCGCCGGTGCTCGTGGTGCTGTTGCCAGGTTCGATCACTACGCCTCCCTGGACATACGAGTCTTTTCATCATGAGCCGAACACGAGGCGGGGAGCGCCTGCCGATTCAGTCAAATGTCAGGTGACAGTGGCGAGTTACCGGCAAGCGGTGGCCGGGTGCGGGGCTGAGGTCCCGGGCGGGGCGCGAGGTACGCGTGGGGGGAGCGGCCGAAAACACAGCGGGGCGCGGACCGGCCGCCGGTTACCATCCGCTGTGACCCGGACAGAGACGCCCACCCGCCCCAAGCGGCGCGTATTCGCCGACCTCACCCCGCTGCGCGCCTCCCCGGACTATCGCCGGCTGTGGATCGGCGGCACCATTTCCTGGGTCGGCCAGGCCATGACCGCCCTCGCGATCTCGCTCCAGGTCTACGACATCACCGGGTCCAGCTTCTCCGTCGGCCTGGTCGGGCTCTTCTCGCTCGTGCCCCTGGTCGCCTTCGGGCTCTACGGCGGCGCCATCGCCGACACCGTCGACCGGCGCAAGCTCGGCCTGTGGAGCGCCACCGGGCTCGCCGTGCTGTCCATCGGCCTGGCCGGCGCCGCGCTGCTCGACTACCACCGGGTCTGGCTCCTGTACACGGTCGTCGCGCTGCAGGCCGTCTGCGGGGCGCTGAACGGGCCGGCCCGATCGGCCATGATCCCGCGGCTGCTGCCGCCCGAGCAGCTGCCCGCGGCGAACGCGCTGAACTCCGTCACCATGACCTCCGGAATGATGGCGGGCCCGGTGCTCGGCGGCCTCATCGTCGGCTGGTGGGGGTACCAGGCGGCGTACCTCATCGACGCGGTGACCTTCGCCGCCGCCCTGTACGCGATGTGGCGGCTGCCGTCGATGCTGCCGGAGGGCAAGCGGGGACGGGCCTCGGTGCTCGACGGACTGCGCTTCCTCGGGACCCGGCCCAACATCCGGATGACCTTCTTCTCCGACCTGGCCGCCATGGTGCTGGCCCACCCCAGGGCGCTGTTCCCGGCGATCGCCGTGCTCTGGTACGGCGGCGACGCGAAGACGGTCGGCCTGCTGGTGGCCGCGCCCGCCGTGGGGGCGCTGCTGGGCGGACTGTTCTCCGGCTGGCAGGGGCGGATCCGGCGGCACGGGCTGGCGATCCTGCTCTCCGTCGCCGCCTGGGGGCTGGCGATCGCCGTCTTCGGGCTCACCCGGAACCTGTGGCTCGGGCTGTTCTGCCTGGCCCTGGCCGGCTGCTCCGACACCATCTCGATGGTGTTCCGCACCACCATGCTCCAGGCCGCGACCCCGGACGGCATGCGGGGCCGGCTCCAGGGCGTCTTCATCGTGGTCGTCGCGGGCGGGCCCCGGCTCGGTGACTTCCTCGCCGGGACCGTCGCCGACCTCACCTCCCCGGCCGTCGCCATCACGGGCGGCGGGCTCGGGTGCGTGCTGGTGGTGGGCCTGCTCGCCGCGCGGTGGCGCGACTTCGCCCGCTACGACGCCCGGTCTCCCAAAGCCTGATCCACTGCCCGGTGAACCTTGCCGGTCACAGCCCTTAGGCGTCCACCGGCTGCCGGGTGCGGGCGCCGGGACGGTCACCCGTGTTCGGGGTGCCGGCCGGCTCGAACAGCAGGATCGACACCTCCTCGGCCGCCTCCGGGAGGTGCTCGACCCCGCGCGGGACGACGTACATCTGGCCCGGGTTCAGGACGACGTCCCCGTCACGGAGGCGGATCGTGAGGGTGCCGCTCACGACGAGGAACAGCTCGTCGGTGTCCGGGTGGGTGTGCCACACGAACTCGCCCCGGAGCTTGGCCGCCTTGACCTCGTAGTCGTTGACGCGGGCGATGCGGTGCGGGGCCCAGTGTTCGGTGATGCCGGCCAGCTTCTCGGCGATGTCGATCTTCTGCGTCGTCGTCATGGAGACAGGCTGCCCGGCGGGTGGGGGCCGGTCTTGTACGTTGCTGACATGGCCGCCATCCGTCCGCCCAGCACCGTCTTTGCCTGGCAGCCGCAGGTCGAGGGCATCGCCGAGGTCTTCCACGCCCGCTTCACCGACCACGCGTACCCGGCCCACGTCCACGACACCTGGGCCCTGATGGTCCTGGACGGCGGACAGGTGGACTTCGGCCTGGACGGGGAACGCCACGGCGTCGGGGTGTCGGAGTCGGTGATCCTGCTCCCGCCCGGGGTGGTCCACGACGGGCGGACGGTGACCGAGGCGGGCTTCCGCAAGCGGGTGCTGTACCTGGAGACCTCGGTGCTGCCGGAGCGGCTCGCCGGAGCCGCCGTCGACGCCCCGCTGCTGCGCGACCCGGCGCTGCGGGAGCGGGTGGACGGGGTGCACCTCGCGCTGGGCGAACCCGACCCCTTCGAGGCGCAGTCGCGGCTGGCCTTCGTGGGCGAGCGGCTGCGGTGGTGGCTGGCCGGGCGGGAGCGGGCGCCGGACCGTCCCCCGGGCGCGGGGGTCGCCGTACGGCTGCGCGAGCTGCTGGACGCGCGGGTGGCCGAGGGGATCACCCTGGCGCAGGCCTCGGCGGCGCTGGACGGCGTACACCCCACGCAGCTGATCCGCGCCTTCCGCCAGGCCTACGGGCTGCCCCCGCACGCGTACCTGACGGGGCGGCGGGTGGCGCGGGCGCGGGAGCTGCTGCTGGCGGGGCTGCCGCCGGCCGAGGCGGCGACGGCTGCCGGGTTCTACGACCAGGCGCATCTGGCACGGCACTTCGGGCGGCACGTGGGGATCAGTCCGGGGAGGTTCGCCCGGTCCGGGCGGGTGTGAAGGGGAGTTGGCTTCCGTTCTCCTTCGATGCGGCACAGGATAGTCGGCAGTCTCCGGAGGACCGCGCCGACTCGGCCCACCTGTCCGGGTCCCGGCGCGCCGCCTTTCCTGGTCAGGGTCCGACCACGCCCCGGGCCACGCCGAGGGCGACCAGGTCCTGGGGGCGGATGCGCAGCTGGTCCGCCGTCGCGGGAGCCTGCGACGGGGGGCGCTTGAGGATCGCGGCCGCCAGTTCCGGGGCGATCACCGAGAAGTAGCTGTCCGGGGTGACCCAGGTGTTCCCGGGCGCGGCCAGCGCGAGGGCGCCGCCCGAGCCGCCCTCGCCGATCAGCAGGGTCGTCACCGGGACGGTGGCCGCCGCGACCGCCGCGAAGGTGTCGGCGATGGCCGCGCCGGCCCCGGCGTGCTCGGCGGCGGCGTCGTTGGCCGCGCCGGGGGTGTCGACCAGGGTGAGCACCGGGATCCCGAGCCGGTCCGCGAGGCGGATCACGCGGGCGGCCGTACGGTAGCCCGCCGGGCGGGTGGCGGTGCCGCACTGGGCGGCGTACGCCACCGGCCGGCCCTTCCGGAGCCCGAATCCGCACAGCATCCCGGGGTCGGTGCCGCCGGCCCGGTCCCCGGAGAGCGGCAGGCGCAGGGTGAAGTACGCGTCCAGGTACGCCTCGGCGCGCGGCCGGTCCGGATGCCGGGCCTGCTGGACGGCGTCCCAGCCGGTGGCCGGTGGTGCTACGGCCGCCAGCGCGGCCGGGGGCTCGACGGGGCCGGCGGCCGGGGGCGCGGTCAGCAGGCGCAGCCAGTCGGCCAGTACGCCCGCAAGCTCCGGGGCCGGTACGACGGCGTCGACGTGACCGGCGGCGTACTGACCCTCGGCGGTGTAGGCCGCCGGATCGGCGTCGGCGGGCCGCACCCGCGACCCGGCGAAGCCGACCTGCGCCCCGGGGAGCGCGAGGACGACGTCCGCCCCCGCCCCCAGGGTCGCCCAGCCGCCGCCGGTCGTGGGGTCGCGCAGGACCGCGATCTGCGGAAGCCCGGCCGCCCGGGTCAGGACGCACTGGCGGGCGACGCGCTGGAGCTGGGTCAGCGCGAGCATTCCCTCCTGCATGCGGGAGCCGCCGGTGGCGATGAGGGAGACGAGGGGCAGGCGGTGCTCGCGAGCGTGGCTGTACGCGGCTTCGAGCCGGTCTCCGGTGTGCTCGCCGAGGGAACCGCCGAGGAAGCCGAACTCGAAGGAGATGACGGTGGCTTCGCGGCCGCCGATCAGGGCGGTCCCGGTGACGACGGACTCCTGCTCGCCGGTATGGGCGGTGGCGCGGGCGCGGGTGGCGTCGTAGCCGGACCAGGCGAGGGGGCCGTCGTCCGGGGACTCCCTCGGGGGAACGGGAAGTTCGGTGAAACCGGTGGGGGCGGTGAGGGCGGCGATGGCGGCGCGGGCCGAGAGGCGGGTCGTCACGGTGTCACCCTAGGGGGTGGGGTGCGGGGGCCGCGGGGGGTGTGCCGCGTGGTGCCGCTGCGCGGGGCCTTCTCCCCGCCCCGCCCTTCCTCCGCTCGCCGGGCTCTGCCCGGACCCGCGCCTAAACTCCCCCAGCTACCGCTGGGAGGGACCCCCGGGCGGGGCTGAGTGGTGCGGCAGGGCGGTAGCGGCTCGGGTAGGGCTACCGGGACTAATCGCAGTGCATCGGGCTTTAGCCCGGTGGTGAAGCGATTCTGAGAAGTGCTCTAACCCGCAGGTCAGAGCGGGCGGTTCTGCTGCTCGATGTACTGGCGGACGATCGACAGCGAAGCTCCGCCCACCGACCCGGCGAAGTACGAGCCGGACCATAGACGCTGTGCCCGCCTAGTAATGCCGGACCAGTTCCGGGTATTCCTGTCGCAGCCTGCGCGAGGACAGGCCCTTGAGGCTGTTGACCAGCTTGGACAGGGCCACCTTCGGCGGGAAGTTCACCAGCAGATGCACGTGGTTGTTCTCGCCGTTGAACTCCACCAGCTCGCACTCGAAGTCCTCGCATACGGCGCGCATGATCTCTTCCATGCGCGTCAGGTGCGCGTCCTTGAAGACCTTGTGCCGGTACTTCGTCACGAAAACCAAGTGGGCATGGAGGACGAAAGCGCAGTGCCTGCCAGTACGGATGTTCTGATACTCAGCCATAAACCAACACGGTACGGTGCTGATCATGCAGCTCAGGTACAGCTTCCGCCTGTACCCGAACGGTCCCCAGCGTTCCGCGCTGGCAAGGGCGTTCGGGTGCTCACGGGTGGTCTATAACGATGCGCTTCGCGCTCGTGAGACCGCCCGTGCGGAGGGTGCGCCGTTCCCGAAGACCGGGGACCTGTCGAAACGGCTGATCACCGACGCGAAGAAAACCGACGAGCGTGGTTGGCTCGGCGAGGTATCGGCCGTGGTGCTGCAACAGTCCCTGCGGGATCTGGATACCGCGTACCGGAACTTCTTCGATGGGCTCAAGGGCAAGCGACCGCGCATGGGCGCACCCCGGTTCAAGAGCCGCAAGGACAACCGGCAGGCCGTCAGGTTCACCGCGAACGCCCGGTGGAAGATCACCACGGGCGGGGACCTGTCGTTGCCGAAGATCGGCGACGTGCGGGTCAAGTGGTCCCGTAGCCTTCCCTCCGTGCCGTCCACAGTCACCGTGGTCAAGGACGCCGCCGGTAGGTATTTCGCGAGCTTCGTCGTGGAGACAGATCCTGGCGAGGCCCTGCCCGAGACGGATGCTCAGGTCGGCATAGACCTTGGCCTGTCCCACTTCGCGATCCTCTCGGACGGCACGAAGATCGACGCCCCGCGCTTCCTGCGCCGCGCCGAGAAGAAACTCAAGAAGGAACAGCGACGCCTGTCCCGCAAGACCAAGGGCAGCAACAACAGGACGAAGGCCCGCATCAAGGTCGCCCGCGCTCACGCACGGGTGGCCGACGCACGGCGCGAGTTCCACCACCAGCTCTCAACGAAGATCATTCGCGATAACCAAGCGATTGCGGTTGAGGACCTGGCGGTCAAGGGACTCGCCCGTACGCGTATGGCCAAGTCCGTCCACGACGCCGGATGGTCGGCGTTCGTGTCGATGTTGGAGTACAAGGCCGTCAAGCACGGGCGCACCCTGATCAAGATCGGCCGGTTCGAGCCGACCAGTCAGGTGTGTTCGGCCTGCGGCGTCAAGGACGGCCCCAAGCCCCTGAACGTCCGGGAGTGGACGTGCGGGGCCTGTGGGACCGTCCTTGACCGGGACATCAACGCGGCGGTCAACGTCGCCAAGGCCGCCGGACTGGCGGTTACAGCCTGTCGAGCGCAGGTAAGACCGGTACTCGTACCGGCGCAGCGCGAAGAAGCAGGAACCCACCGAGACGGTCAGCCGACCGTGGTAGGAATCCCCGGGCTTTAGCCCGGGGAGCGGAAGTCAAAGCGCTGATTCCCACGTCACCGTCGTGCCCCGGGTGCCCGATGGCGTGCGGCCGTCGTCCGCCACCGAGAGGTGGACCCGTACCGGGGTGGCGTCGACCCGGACCTCGATCGAGGTGACGCCGCTCCGCCGGTGGGCCGCCGCCAGCGCACCGCGCAGCGCCGCCAGCAGGTCGCCCGCCACCGGGTCCGGGAGGAGCGCGTCCACCGCGCCCGTGAAGTGCACCGACGGCTGGAAGCCGAGCAGCACCCCCGCCCCGCCCGTCTCGCGCAGCACCCGCCCCCGGAAGGTCGTCGGGGCGTCCGTCGGCGGCTGCTGGAGGGCGAAGATGGCCGTCCGTACCTCCTGGATGGTCGCGTCCAACTCATCGACCGCCCGGCTGAGTTCCTCGCCGACCGTGTCCCCGGACGGCGCGTTCGACGAGCGCCGACGGGTGCTCTCCAGCATCATCTCCGTCGCGAACAGCCGCTGCACCACCAGGTCGTGCAGGTCCCGCGCGATCCGGTCGCGGTCCTCGTAGACGGCGAGCTGTTCCCGGTCGTGCTGCGCGTCCGCCAGGACGAGGGCCAGCGCGGCCTGTGAGGCGAACTGCGAGGCCAGCAGCCGGTCCACCGCGTCGTACGCGGGCCCGCCCCGGGCCCGGGGCAGGGCGAGGGTGCCGATCAGCCGGCCGCCGCTCTGGAGCGGAAGCATCATGCTGGGCCCGAACCGCTCCCGGACGGCCGTGGTCATCCGGGGATCGGTCGCCGAGTCATCCATGAAGACCGGTTCGCCGCCCAGGAGTTGTTCCAGGACCGGCGAACCGGGGGCGATGGCGGTGCCCACGAGGTCGCCCGGGTCCCCGTGCGTGGAGGCGGCGACGATCTCCATGCCGCCCTCCGGGGTCGGCTGGAGCACCACCCCGGCCGCCGCGTCCGCGAGCACCCGGGCCCGTTCGGCCACGCACATCAGGGCGTCCGCCGCCGGCCGGCCCGCCAGCAGGGTGGTGGTCACGGCGGCCGCGCCCTCGATCCAGCGCTCCCGGCGGCGCGCGGTGTCGTACAGCCGGGCGTTGCCGATCGCGATGCCGGCCTGCGCGGCCAGGACCCGCAGCAGCGCGAGGTCCTCCTCCGTGAAGGAGCCGCCGCCGCGCTTCTCGGTGAGGTAGAGGTTGCCGAACACCTCGGTGTGCACCCGGATCGCCGCGCCCAGGAAGGTGCGCATGGGAGGGTGGCCGGGCGGGAAGCCCGCCGAGCGGGGCTCCTTCGCCAGGTCGTCCAGCATCAGCGGCCCGGGGTCGTTGATCAGCGCGCCGAGCAGGCCGGTCCGGCCGTCGGGCAGCCGGGGGACGGCGGCCCGTTCGGCCTCGCTCATGCCGGTCGTGAACAGCTGGGTCAGCCGGGAGCGCTCGGGGTCGATGACCCCGAGCGCTCCGTACCGCGCCGCGCACAGCTCGGCGGCGGAGTCCACGATGTGCTGGAGGGCGGACCGCAGCTCCAGTGCGGAGCCGACGCCGAGGACCGCGTCCAGCAGGAGGGGCAGGCTCGACGGTTCACCGGCCCGCTCGGCCTCGGGATCCCGGGGATCCCGCGCCTCCCGCGTCATTCGGTCAGCGGGTTGAGAACCATGGGGGCGATCTTCCCTTCCAGCATCGCCCCGAGACCCAGCACGGCGCACACGTCGGGCCGTTCCGCGATGGCCACCGGCATTCCCGTCGCGTCCCGCAGCATCTGGTCCAGGCCCGGCAGCAGGGCGCTGCCGCCCACCATCATGATCCCCCGGTCCGTCAGGTCCGCGACCAGGTCCGGCGGGCAGTCGCGCAGCACCTTGCCGATGCCGTCGAGCACGGCGGTCAGCGGGGTGTGGATGGCGTCCCGTACGGCCGCGGTGTCCACGTGGACGGATCGGGCGAGTCCGGTGGCCACGTCGCGGCCGTGGATCAGGGTGGAGGCCGGCCCGTCGGCGGTGATGCCGTTGCCGTGGAGGGCCACTTGGAGCGGCCGTACGGCCTGGCTGGGCAGCATCAGCTCGTGTGCGTGCCGCAGGTGCTGGACCACGGCGTGGTCGATGGCCTCGCCGCCGACCGGGATCCGCTGGGCGGTGACGATCGAGCCGAGGGAGAGGACCGCGACCTGGGTGGCGGCCGCACCGCACACCATGATCATCGTCGCGGTCGGCTGCTCCACGGGCAGGCCGCAGCCGACGGCTGCCGCGATCAGGGTGTCGACCAGTTCGACGCGCCGGGCGCCGAGCCCTACGAGGGTCTCGACGGTCGCCCTCTGGGCCAGGGGGTCGGCGTCGTGCGGGGTGCAGGCGGCGGCCCGCAGGCGGGGCTTGCGGCGCAGGGCGCGCCGCAGCTTCTCGCCGAGCAGGTGACGCAGCATCCGCTGGGCCATCTCGATGTCGACGACGGTACCGCCGGAGACGGGGCGGACGACGCGGATGTAGTCGGGCGTACGGCCGGTCATCCGTTCGGCGAAGGTGCCGACGGCGATGAGGGCGCCGGTCCGCGTGTTCACCGCGGCGACGCTGGGCTCGTCGACGACCAGGCCGGCGCCCTTGACGTACACACGGGTCCTGGCGGCTCCCAGGTCGACGGCGACGTGGCAGCGACGCAACTGCTCAAGACTGACGGTCACGGCAGATCCTCCCGAGAGCGCTGGCGCAAGAAGACCGGCCGCTGCCGGTCACATTTCATATCTTCTCGGGTCAATGGGGTACATCGCCTGTTGGGATGCTCCGGCCGGGGTGTGCCGGATGCGCCCAGAGGTGCTGCACGAGGGTGGATTTCTGTACCGACAGGCAGCAGGATGCGCGCACTGTCCGCGCTACTGGCGCGTAACAAGGTAAAGGGGACCCGGTGCTGACGCCCCGACAGAGACTGCCGCTCCTCCTGTCCGCCCTCCTGGCCCTCCTGTCCCCCGTCCCTGCCCATGCGGCCGACCGGGTGCACGCCACCACGTCCGACCGGGCGGCTCCGCGCACTCCGGTGGTCTTCGTGCACGGCTACAACGCCGATCCGGGCGTCTGGGGATCACTGCGCGAGGACCTGCGGGCCGACGGGTACACCGACTCCGAGCTCTTCTCCTGGGGTTACGACACCCATCTGTCCGTCAACGAGGTCCTCTCCGGCCGGCTCGCCGCCTACGTCGACGACGTCCGCCGGCAGACCGGCGCCGCCCGCGTCGACGTCGTGTCGCACTCCTTCGGCTCGCTCGTCAGCCGCTGGTACGTGAAGTCCGGCGGCGGAACCGGAACCGTGGACCACTGGGTCTCGCTGGCCGGCCCCAACCACGGCACGTCCACCGCCTGGGCCTGCGCCCTGTGGGACCAGGCGTGCCGGGACATGACCCCGGGGTCGTACGTGGTGAAGAACCTGGCCTCCGGCGACGAGACCCCCGGCACGGTGAAGTACGCCACCTTCTGGTCGGAGTGCGACGAGGTCGTCAACCCGGACGCCAGCGTCCCGCTCACCGGGGCGGCCAACACGCCGGTCGGCTGCCTGAAGCACAACGACCTGCTGGGAGACGACGCCACCTCGGCCGGCGTCCGCGCCTTCCTGGCCTCTTAGGCATTCGCCTCTCAGGCCGCCGCCACCCGCTGGAGAAGCCCGTATGTGAACTCCGCCACATGCGGCCGCCCCGACGCCGTGAACGCCAGGCGCCACCGCGTCGGGGCGGTGCCCTCCATCGGTCGCACCGGCGCGAAGGCCCGCGCCACCTCGTCCACCGTCGCCGACCAGGGCCGCAGGTCCGCGGCCGTCTCCAGTACGGGTCCCCGCGCGCCCGGCGCCCGCACCAGCCACTCGTTCCACACCGCCCCGTCCGGGGCGGCCAGCACCTCGAAGCGCAGGTCCGGCCAGAGCGGCACCGGCCACAGCAGCGCCTCGCACTCCAGGTCCCCGATGCGGCGCCGCTCCACGGACTCCGGCGGACCGAGGACCGAGCGGTAGCGGGCCAGGGCCCCACGGGACCGGGGCGACCGAACCATCGCCTGCCAGCGTCTGTTGGCCTCCCGCTGCTCCGCGAGCGTCGCGCCGAGCCGAAGCCGGGCCTGCTCGGCGAGGTCCGGCTGGAAGTCCGCCATCCTGCGCAGCAGCACCAGTTGGAAGGCGGACGGCCCGAAGGCTCCCGGGATCACTGTCATGGAAGGAACGATTCCACACAGGATCCTTACGTTCTCGGAATACGGATGTTGCCGGGGAGCGGTTAGCCTGCGGGCGCCATGAACTACTGTCACGCATGTCTGAGGCACCTCAACGGCGCACTGGCGTGCGCCGGGTGCGGAACTCCGGCCGAGTACCTCATACCCGTCGAGCCCGGGGCGGCTGTGCCCCCGGCGACCGCCGCGGTGCCCGGTGCCGCGCCGCCGACCGCGCTGGCCGACGTGTTCGCCGATTCCCTCGTGGTGCTGTCCGGGCCGAACGAGGGGCGGGTCGGCTCCCGCCGCCGCGCCACGAGCCGTAAACGCGGCCGGACCGTGCTCACCATCGGCCTCGGGCTGGTCCTCGCCACCGGCGGGTCGATAGCGGTGGCCCGGATCGTGAACGACGACGGCGTCGACCGGGCCGACAAGGTCGTGCTGACGGACGACGGCCCGAAGGACCCAGGTCCACTGCCCAGCCTGGACGGTGCGCCCGCCGCGCCCTCGGCCCTGCCGTCCCGCAAGTCCTCGGGAGGGGGCGGGAAGGGCACCGCGGCCTCGTCGAAGTCGGCCTCCCCCAGCGCCTCGGCGTCCGGGTCCGCGCAGCCGAGCGAGAGCGCGTCGGGGTCCGCGAGTACGGGGCCGTCGCCGAGCGGCTCCATGAGCGGGTCGCCCGCAGCGCCCCCGGCGTCGGGGCAGCCCACGCCGGGTACCTCCGGGACGGCGAAGCCGCCGGCTCCGGCCCCACAGCCGACTCCCACGCAGACCAAGCCGGCGCCGAAGCCGACGCCGACCTGCGCGTGGTGGAACATCTTGTGCTGACCCCTCGCCGGATCAGCCGGGCGTCCGTCAGGCCAGCATCCGCCTGAGCAGGTCCCGCAGCGCCGTGCGCTCGTCCGCCGAGAGGCCGGCCAGCGGCTCCCGCGCGAAGTCCAGCGACTCGCGCAGCCGGTCCGCGGTCTGGAGCCCCTCCTCCGTGGGAGCGGCGAGTTTCACCCGGCGGTCCGCCGGGTCCGGGCGGCGTTCGACCAGGCCGCGGCTCTCCAGCCGGTCGATGATGCCCGTCACGTTGGACGGCTCGCAGCGCAGCTTCTTCGCGAGGCGGCGCATCGGCAACGGCTCCAGCGTCAGCATCGTCAGCACCTTCGCCTGCGCGCCCGTGAGCTGGTGGCGGGCGGCCGCGTCCTCGTACTCCATGTGATAGCGGGCCACGACGTCGCCGATGAGTTCGACGACCTCAAGGGTCACTGGGTCCACGCGACGACTGGGCATGGAACCAGCGTACCCATTTACTTGACAACATGAAATATGCAGGCGCATGGTTGTTTCACCTAGTGAAGCTTTTCTTCTCATCCGGGAGCGCCGCATGTCTCAGATCCCCGCCGTCAGCCGCGAGTGGCACCTCGTCCGCCGCCCGCAGGGCTGGCCCGTAGCCGAGGACTTCGCCCTGCGTGAGGTGCCCGTCTCCGCCGAGCCGGCGCCGGGCCGGATCCTGGTGCGCAACCTCCACATGTCCGTGGACCCGTACATGCGCGGCCGGATGAACGACGCGAAGTCCTACATCCCGCCCTTCCAGCTCGACGAGCCGATGCAGGGCGGCGCCGTCGGCGAGGTCGTCGCCTCCGCCGCCGAGGGCTTCGCGGTGGGCGACCACGTCCTGCACCACCTCGGGTGGCGCGAGTACGCGGACCTCGATGTGACGTACGCCACCAAGGTCGACGCCGCGCTCGCCCCGCTCTCCGCCTACCTCGGCGTCCTCGGCATGCCGGGCCTGACCGCCTACGCCGGACTCTTCGAGGTCGCCTCCTTCAAGGAGGGCGACTCCGTCTTCGTCTCGGGCGCCGCCGGCGCCGTCGGCAGCCTCGTCGGCCAGTTCGCGAAGATCAAGGGCGCGTCCCGGGTCATCGGCTCGGCCGGCTCGGACGAAAAGGTGACGCTCCTCACGGAGAAGTACGCCTTCGACGCCGCCTTCAACTACAAGAACGGCCCCGTCCACAAGCAGCTGGCCGAGGCCGCCCCCGAGGGCATCGACGTCTACTTCGACAACGTCGGCGGCGACCACCTGGAGGCCGCCATCTCCTCCCTGAAGGTGCACGGCCGGGCCACCCTGTGCGGCGCGATCGCCGGATACAACGACACCGAGGCCGCCCCCGGTCCGCGCAACCTCATGATGGTGATCGGCAAGCGGCTGCGCCTCCAGGGCATCCTGGTCGGCGACCACGCCGGACTCCAGTCGCAGTTCGTCCAGGACGTGGCCGGCTGGCTGCGCTCCGGCGAGCTGCGCTACGACGAAACGGTCGTCGAGGGCGTCGAGAACGCGACCGAGGCCTTCCTCGGAATGCTGCGCGGCGAGAACACCGGAAAGATGATCGTTTCTTTCACCGGTTAGGCTCACTCCACACCGTCGTGATCGTGGGCGCGAGTCACGGCGATTCATCTGGAGGATTCTCTTTCATGTCCATCACGTACTCCGACGTCGCGTACACCGCTGTCGCCACCGCCGAGAACGGCCGTGACGGCCGCGTCGCCACCAGCGACGGCAAGCTCGACGTCGTCGTCAACCCGCCGAAGGAGCTCGGTGGCAGCGGCGAGGGCACCAACCCGGAGCAGCTGTTCGCCGCCGGCTACAGCGCCTGCTTCCAGGGCGCCCTCACCGTCGCCGCCCGCAACGCGAAGATCGACGTCACCGGCTCCACCGTGACCGCCGAGGTCGGCATCGGCAAGAACGACGACGGTTTCGGCATCATCGTCAAGATCTCCGCCAGCATCCCGACGGTGGACGCCGCCACCGCCAAGGACCTGATCGAGCAGGCCCACCAGATCTGCCCGTACTCCAAGGCGACCAACGGCAACATCACGGTCGAGCTGGCCGTCTGATCCCGCCGCACGCCCGCGAAGGCCGCACCCCGCGATGGGGTGCGGCCTTCGCCCGTAAGCTGGTGCCATGCGTGATCTTGCAGGGGGATTCCGGTACTTGCTGGCCGGACAGCGATGGGTGTTCCAGCACGGCCGCTGGCTGGGCTTCGGCCTGCTGCCCGGCCTCGTATCGCTGGTGCTGTACGCCGGCGCGCTGTTCGGCCTCTTTCACGGCGCCGACGAGTTCACCGCCTGGGCGACGCCCTTCGCCTCGGACTGGTCCGCGCCGTGGCTCGGGCTGTTCCGGGGCTTCCTGACCGCCCTCGTCCTCGGCCTCGGGCTCTTCCTCGCGGTGATCACCTTCACCGCGGTGACCCTGCTGGTCGGCCAGCCGTTCTACGAGTCCCTCTCGGAGCAGGTCGACCGGAGCGTGGGCGGCGATGTCCCCGAGTCGGGGCGCTCGCTCCTGGCTGACCTGTGGATCTCCGCCCGGGACAGCCTGCGGCTGCTGGTACGGGTGCTGATCTGCGGGATCCTGCTGTTCGGGCTCGGCTTCATCCCGGTGTTCGGGCAGACCGTGGTCCCGGTGATCGGGTTCTGCGTCTCGGGCTTCTTCCTCACCCAGGAGCTCACCTCCGTGGCCCTCCAGCGCCGCCGGGTGGACCTGGACAAGCAGCTGACGCTGCTGCGGAGCCGTCGCCTGCTGGCCCTCGGCTTCGGAGTGCCGCTGGTGCTGGTGTTCCTGATCCCGCTGGTCGCGGTGTTCCTGATGCCGGGCGCGGTGGCGGGGGCCACTCTGATGGCCCGGGACCTGGTCGGGGCCGATCCGGCCGCCGACGAGAACGCCGCGGGCGCGCAGCCGCAGCCGCAGCCGCAGCCGCAGCGGGCCGAGGGTTTCGGCCCCCCGCCGGTCTACTGATCGCGGCGCCAGGGCCTCGTCACCGTCCCGCTCGCCGCAGCAGCGTGATCGCTCCGGCGGTGTCCTCGCCCCCGTGCGCGGCGGGGTCGGCGTCCAGCCGCTCCCGCATCAGGTCCAGGTACGGGGTGATCAGTTCGGCGCTGACGCCCTGCGCCTCGGCGGTCCGCAGCAGGGTCCCGCTGGCCGCGACCTGCATGGCCAGGTTGGACTCCACCCCGCCGGTGAAGTCCCCCGAGGCGAGCCGGTCGGCGGCGATCCCGACGAAGAAGCCCATCGCGCCCAGCCACTCGGACAGCAGCGGCGCGAGGTCCTTGGGGGAGATGTCCTCGCCCTCGATCAGCGCGAAGGCGTGCGAGATGCCGCCGAACAGTCCGTACATCGCGCTCAGCAGCGCCACGTCGTGCAGGGCCGCGTGGCCCGGGTCCTCGCCGACGAACCGCGCCGCGGCCGGGACCTCCAACACCGTCCGGTGGGTTTCGAACAGGCCGCGGGAGCCGCTGTAGAAGACGTACGCGCCGGTCTCCGGGGCGCCGATCATCGACGGGGTGCCCATGATTCCGGCGTCCACGAACCGGGCCCCGCGCGTCTCGGCCCAGGCGGCCCGCGCCCGGCCCTCGGCGGGCGTGCCGGTGGTGAGGTTGACCAGGTCCTTGCCGGTCAGGTCGACGCCGTCCAGAGTGGAGCCGATGGTGGCGTCGTCGAGCAGGCACAGGACGATCAGGCTGTTCGCGGCGACGGCTCCGGCGGGGCTCGCGGCGACGGCCGCCCCTTCGGCGGCCAGCGCCTCGGCCTTGGCGGCGGTGCGGTTCCAGACGGTCAGGGGATGCCCGGCGGCGAGCCAGGTGCGGGCGAGGGCGGTGCCCATGGCGCCGAGTCCGAGGAGGGTGAGCGGGCGGTGCGTCGTGTCGTTGTCGTTCATGAGGACGAGCCTGGTGGCAGGCGGTCGAACGCTCAAGTACGTACCTTGGAGTGGGTGCTTACCCTGAGGTGAGCGAGCAGGTGGGAGGGGTGCGCGATGGCGTTGACACGAAGGCCCGGGGCGGATCACTGCGGGATCGCCGCGGCGATGTCCGTGATCGACGGAAAGTGGAAGGTGTCGCTGCTGTGGGAGCTGGAGCAGCGCCCGCGTCGTTTCGGCGAGTTGCGGCGGCTGGTCCCGGGGGTTTCGGAGAAGGTGCTCGCCGCGCAGCTGCGGGAGCTGGAGACGGACGGCATGGTCCACCGTGAGGTCTACGACGAGGTCCCGCCGCGTGTGGAGTACTCCCTGACCCCGCTCGGCCAGGGCCTGAACGCCGCTCTGGAGGCCCTGGGGGAGTGGGGCACCAAGAACCTCCTCCCGGACGCCTCCCGGGTCGCCGCCTCCGCCTGACCGTCCCTCAGGCCTCCACGGGCACCTCGGCCGGCACCTCCACCGTCACCACGGCCGCGCCGAGGTGGTCCGCCTCGGCCAGCAGGACGCCGCCCGGCGCCCACACGGCCGACCCGCCGCAGCCCGTCCACGGGCCCGCCGGGCCGACGTGGTTGGCGAGGACCACGTAGAGGCCGTGCTCCTTCGCGATCCCGGGGTAGACCGTCGCGCGCTCGGTGATGCCGTCGCCCGTCCCGTACAGGGAGGAGGCGAGGTGCACCCGGCAGCCGTCGGCCGCGGCCCGGCCGGTCAGGTCCGGGAAGTGGTTGTCGTAGCAGACGCCCAGCGAGAAGCGGATGCCGCCGAGGGTGAAGCGTCCGTCCGTCCCGCCCGGGGCGAAGGCGCCCCGCTCGTGCCGGTAGAGGTGCTGTTTGGCGTACGTCGTCACGTGCGCGCCGTCCGCGTCGTAGACCAGCGTCGCGATGGCGGGCAGCGGCCCGTCGGCGCGCAGCGCGACGTTGAGGGCGACGGCCGTCCCGGCGGCGCGGAGCCGGTCCAGGCGCGGGTCCTCGGCGTCGTCGATCCACAGGCTGGGATCGGCGGCGAGCGCCTCCAACTCGTATCCGGTGAGGGTGAACTCGGGGAACACGACCAGTCCGGCGCCCTGTTCACGGGCCCGGGCGGCGAGGGCGGCGGCCTGCGCGGTGTTGGCGGCGACGTCGGCGGGGACGCAGGTGAACTGCGCGGCGGCGATCTTCATGGCGTCCAGGATGCCCGCCCGCCCCTCAGGGCGTGTCAGGGCCCCGCAGCAAGGTCAGGAAGGAGCGGAACGCGGCGGGCATGTCCACCGATTCGGGGGCGAGCAGCCACTGGTACTGGAGGCCGTCCATTACCGCCGTCAGCAGCGGAGCGGCCTGTTCCGGGGTCAGGCCCGACGGGAGGCGGTCGCCGAACTCGGCGCGCAGGACGGCGGCCATCTCGCCGCGCACCTGGGCGTAGCGCCGTGTGAAGAACTCCCGCGCCGGGTGGCCGTCGGTGACGCTCTCGCCCAGCAGCGCCGAGAAGGTCTGCACGATGCCCGGCCGCATGGCGTTGTAGTCCACCAGCGAGGCGAGCAGGTCCAGGCGCCAGGTGTCGGCCGAGGCGCGCGAGCCGCCGCCCGTGTCCCAGCGGTCGCGTTCCTCCAGGACCGCGACCAGCAGCGCCTCCTTGGTGGGGAAGTAGTGCAGCAGCCCCTGCTGGGTCAGGCCCACGCGCTCGGCGACGGAGTTCAGGGACGCGCCCCGGTAGCCGCGCTCCGCGATCACCTCGACCGCCGCGCGCAGGATCTCCCCGCGGCGCTCCTCGCTCCTCGCCCTGGCCATCGCCCCACCGTACGACATTCGGATATCACGAATAGATCACGAACCCTACCGCTCTACAGGGAACCGGTCCACGATGGGGCCACCGCACCCCGCACCACCCGCACCCGACGAGGAGGCACGGCCGTGACCGATGCCGATCAAGCCCGCAGCAACGCCGTGGAAGCCGCACTGGACAAGCTCGATCTCGACACCAAGACCCGCCTCCTGGCCGGCCAGGACATGTGGTCCCTGCCCGCCGTCCCCGAGATCGGGCTGGGGTCGCTGGTCATGTCCGACGGCCCCATCGGCGTCCGCGGCGTGCGCTGGAGCGCCGACGACCCGTCCGTCGCGCTGCCCTCCCCGACCGCGCTCGCCGCCGCCTGGGACCCCGCGCTCGCCCGCCGGGCCGGCAGGCTGCTCGCCCAGGAGGCGCGCCGCAAGGGCGTCCACGTCCTCCTCGCCCCCACCGTCAACCTGCACCGCTCTCCGCTCGGCGGACGGCACTTCGAGTGCTACTCCGAGGACCCGTACCTCACCGGCGCCATCGGCAGCGGCTACGTGAACGGCGTCCAGGACGGCGGCGTCGCCACCACGGTCAAGCACTTCGTCGGCAACGACGCGGAGACCGAGCGCTTCACCGTCGACTGCGTCATCGCCCCGCGCCCGCTGCGCGAGCTGTACCTGGCGCCCTTCGAGGCCATCGTCGCGAACGCCCACCCCTGGGGCATCATGACCGCCTACAACCGGGTCAACGGCACGACCATGACCGAGCACCACCACCTGGTGAACGAAGTCCTGCGCGGCGAATGGGGCTTCGACGGATTCAACGTCTCCGACTGGATGGCCGCCCGCTCCACCACCGGCGGCATCGAAGGCGGCCTCGACGTGGCCATGCCCGGCCCCACCACCGTCTACGGGCCCGCCCTCGCCGAGGCCGTCCGGTCCGGCGAGGTCCCCGAGTCCGTCGTCGACGGGGCCGTACGGAGCGTCCTGCGGCTCGCCGCCCGCGTGGGCCTCCTGGAGGGCGCCCCCGCCGTCGTCGCCGAGCCCCCGGCCGCCGTCGACGGACAGGCCCTGGCCCGCGAACTCGCCGCCCGCGGCTTCGTCCTGGTCCGCAACGAGACGGTGTCCGACGAAACTCCCGCCCTGCCGCTCGACGTCACCGCCGGGCGCACCGTCGCCCTGATCGGCGCCGCCGCCCGCGACGCCCGCGTCCTCGGCGGCGGCTCCGCCACCGTCTTCCCCGAGCGGGTGGTCTCCCCGCTCGACGGCCTCACCGCCGTGCTCCCGGCCGGGGCCCTGACCTTCGCCGTCGGCGCCGACCCGAGCGAGGAACTCGGCTCCGCCGACCAGGGCTTCGAGCTGCGCGCCGTCTGCCGCGACGCCTCCGGCGCCGTCCTCGGCGAAGGCAGCCTGCCGAGCGGACAGGTGCAGTGGATCGGCGAGGACCTGCCCGCCGGAGCCTCGTACGAGACGATGGCGAGCATCGAGGTCACCGGCACGTTCCTGCCGCGCGAGAGCGGCGAGCACGCCTTCGGCACCCGCGGGCTCGGCGCCTTCACCCTCGCCGTCGGCGGGCGGACCCTGTGGGACGGCGTCCAGCTGATGGGCGACGAGGCCGACCCCTTCGAGGCCTTCTTCGGCGCCCCCAGCGAGCGCGCCCGGGCCGCCCTGACCGAGGGCGAGCCGGTGGAGGTGTCCCTGACCTACCAGGTCCCGGACATGAGCACGCTGCCGCTCAAGGCCGTCATGTTCTCGCTGCTCCACCTCGGCCCCCGGCGCGACCCCGACGAACTGATCGCGGAGGCCGTGGCGGCCGCCCGCGCCGCCGACACCGCCGTCGTGGTCGTCGCCACCACCGAGCGCGTGGAGTCCGAGGGCTTCGACCGGGGCGACCTCACCCTGCCGGGCCGGCAGGACGACCTCGTACGCGCCGTCGCCGCCGTCAACCCGAACACCGTGGTCGTCGTCAACGCGGGCTCCCCGGTGGAGCTGCCGTGGCGCGAGGAGGTGGCCGCGGTCCTGCTGACCTGGTTCCCCGGGCAGGAGGGCGGGGCCGCGCTGGCCGACGTACTCCTCGGGGACGCGGAGCCGGGCGGGCGGCTGCCCACGACCTGGCCCGCGCGGTTCGCCGACGCGCCCGTCACCGAGGTCGCGCCCACCGCGGGGCGCCTGGAGTACCGCGAGGGCCTCTTCATCGGCTACCGGGCCTACGAGAAGCACGACGTCACCCCCGCCTTCCCCTTCGGGCACGGCCTCGGCTACACCCAGTGGGCCTACGAGTCCCTGGAGGCCACCGCCGACACCGTCAGGGTCCGCCTCACCAACACCGGCGCCCGGCCCGGCCGCGAGGTCGTCCAGATCTACCTGGCTCCCGTCCAAGACCCCGTGGAGCGCCCGGCGAGCTGGCTGGCCGGCTTCGCGGGCGTCGAGGCGGGCCCCGGCGAGAGCGTGGAGGCCGAGATCGCCCTGTCCGCCCGTGCCTTCGAGATCTGGGACGAGGACGCGCGGGGCTGGCGGCGGATCGGCGGCACGTACGAGGTCCGCGCGAGCCGCTCGTACGCCGACACGCGGCTGACGGCCACGCTCGACCTGGCGTGAGCACGGGGGTGGAACGACGCCGCGACACGCCGTAGCGCGGTCATGGCCGGAAATCACCCTGCCGCGGTCCTGAGAACCGGACCGGGGGCGGACCCTGACACCGCCCCCGGTCCCCTCCGCGTCAACGCGGCGGGTCGACCGAGGTCACCTGGCGGTGCGCCAGTTCCGCCAGCCGCGCCTGCCCGTCCTTGCCCGGATGGAACCAGTCCCAGCGGCTCAACTGCTCCGCCGCGAAGGGGTACTGGAACACCGCGCCGCCGTCGTAGCGGCACAGCGGGTCCCGCGCGCAGACCTCGCGCAGCACCTCGTTGTACTCGACCACCCGCGCCCGCACCTGCTCCCGGCGGGCCGTGGCCCCCGCCGTGGCCGACAGCGGCTCGGCCAGCATGGACTGGCAGATGCCCAGCCTCCAGACCTGCCGCACCATCGGGCTGTCCTTGCCCTGCTCCCACAGCCGCTGAAGGTCCGGCACGGAGGACACGTACACCTGCGAGGAAGGCGACGCGGCCCGCAGCTCCTTGAGGGAGCGTTCGAAGTCCGACCGGAACTGCGCGACCGGTGTCATCGAGGAAGCCGTCGGACGGCAGGCGTCGTTCGAGCCCACCATGACCGTGACCAGGCCGGGCTTGTGTCCGGCCGCCGCCGCCAGCTGACCCGGCAGGTCCGCCATGCGGGAGCCGGTCACGGCGTAGTTCCAGCTGTGCGTGGGCACCGCGGTGTCCCCGAGCAGCCGGGCGGCGAGCGAACGGACGACCGGGTCGCTCCCCGTGGCCCAGGAGGCCTCCGGGCAGTCCGCCAGCACCGAACAGGCGTCGAAGCCACGGGTGATGGAGTCGCCGACGGCGGCGATCGAGGCGGGCGCCGTGTTCCAGCGCGGCGCGGCCTGGGCTCCCCGCTCCCCTTCGGCCGCCGGCCTGCCGGTGTCACAGCCTGTGACCGCCGCGGCCAGGAGGGCCACCGCCGCGCCCGCTCCCGCGAAAGTCCGGCGCGGGCCGCGCCGCGGAGCGGTGGTGCGCATCGGTCGGTCCCTCCTTCGTCGCCCCACGTCCTTATGGGGGCGTCCTGCTGAGTGAATGCTCTGTGTTTACCTGGCTTTGGAGCGACGGTACGTCACACCATGACCCCTGGCGCACGGTAGCTTTTTCCCGTGGCGTTTCGGCCGCCAGTGCCGTTGCGCAATGTCAAATAATTTCCGTTACATTACATCACGTCACATACTGTCCGTTTTCTGGAGTTTATTCCCGACCTCGTCCCACACTGGAGGTCCCGGTGACGACACGTGGAGTTCTGTACGTGCATTCCGCACCGCGCGCGCTCTGCCCGCATGTGGAATGGGCTGTTGCGGGCGTGCTCGGGGTGCGGGTGAACCTCGACTGGATCAGGCAGCCCGCCTCCCCCGGCACCTGGAGAGCCGAGTTCTCCTGGCAGGCCGAGGCGGGTACCGCCTCGAAACTCGCCTCGGCCCTGCGCGGCTGGCACCTGCTCCGTTTCGAAGTGACCGCCGAACCCTGCCCGACCGCCGAGGGCGAGCGCTACAGCTCCACCCCGGAGCTCGGCATCTTCCACGCCGTCACCGGCATGCACGGCGACATCCTGATCCCCGAGGACCGGCTGCGCGCCGCCCTCGCCCGGTCGGCCGGCGGTGAGACCGACCTGGAAGCCGAGATCGCCAAACTGCTCGGCAAACCCTGGGACGACGAGCTGGAACCCTTCCGCTACGCGGGCGAGGGCGCCCCGGTCCGCTGGCTCCACCAAGTGGTCTGACCGCCGGCCCAACGTAGAAGGCCCACCCGGAATCACCCGGGTGGGCCTTCTGCGGTGTTCAAACGACGAACGCCGCAACCATCAATTGAGCAACCACAGCGGCGAGCAACCAGCTCCGCGAGAGCGGCGCCGGGTTAGGCGCACTAGACAGTACGGAAGGCCAGCGTCACGTTGTGGCCGCCGAAACCGAAGGAGTTGTTGATCGCCGAGATCGGGCCGTCGACGCGCAGCTTGCGCGGCTCGCCGCGCACGATGTCCGCGTCGATGTCGTCGTCCAGCTCGTCGATGTTGATCGTCGGCGGGGCGATCCGGTGGTACAGCGCCAGCACGGTCGCCACGGTCTCGATACCGCCCGCGCCGCCCAGCAGGTGACCGGTCATCGACTTGGTCGCGGAGATCGCGATGTGGTCGAGGTCGTCGCCCAGGACCTTGCGCAGGGCCTTCAGCTCGGCCGTGTCGCCCTGCGGGGTCGAGGTGGCGTGCGCGTTCAGGTGGACCAGCTCGGACGGGTCGAGCTTCGTGTTGTCGAGCAGGTTCTGCACGGCGGCCGCGACACCGCGGCCCGTCGGCTCCGGCTGCGCGATGTGGTGGCTGTCCGCGGACAGACCCTGGCCCAGCACCTCGCAGTAGACCCGGGCGCCGCGCGCGGCGGCGTGCTCGGCGGACTCCAGGATCACGACGCCCGCGCCCTCGCCGAGGACGAAGCCGTCACGGCCCTTGTCGTACGGGCGGGAGGCCCGGGTCGGGTTCTCGTTGTTCTTGGACATCGCCATCATGTTGGCGAACGCGGCGATCGGCAGCGGGTGGATCGCCGCCTCGGTGCCGCCCGCGACGACCACGTCGGCACGGCCGGTACGGATCATCTCGACCGCGTAGCCGATGGCCTCGGCGCCCGACGCGCACGCGCTGACCGGCGTGTGCACACCGGCGCGGGCGTTGACCTCCAGGCCGACGTTGGCCGAGGGGCCGTTCGGCATGAGCATGGGGACGGTGTGCGGGGAGACCCGGCGCACACCCTTTTCCTTCAGTACGTCGTACTGGTCGAGCAGAGTGGTGACGCCGCCGATGCCGGAGGCGATCACGGTGCCCAGGCGCTCGGGGACGATCGATTCGTCCTCACCGGCCGGGGCGGTGTAGCCGGCGTCCGCCCAGGCCTCACGGGCCGCGATGACGGCGAACTGCGCGGACCGGTCGAGCTTGCGGGACAGCGGGCGGGGAAGTACCTCGCTCGGGTCCACGGCGGCCTGCGCGGCGATGCGGACCGGCAGTTCGGCGAAGCGCTCGCCCTCCAGGGGCGAGACGCCGGACCGGCCGGCGAGCAGACCTTCCCAGGTCGAAGCGCTGTCGCCACCCAGCGGAGTGGTTGCGCCGATACCGGTGACGACCACAGTGCGATTGGTCGGGCTCACAGGAATTCTTTCTCCACGTCTAAGGGGGTGCTGAATTGTCACGGCGCCACCGCCAGGTGGCGACAAACGCTCGTCAGGCTCAGGCCTTCTGGTTCTTCAGGATGTAGTCCGCGGCGTCGCCGACCGTCTTGAGGTTCTTGACGTCCTCGTCCGGGATCTTGACGTCGAAGCGCTCTTCAGCGGCGACGACGACCTCGACCATGGACAGGGAGTCGACGTCGAGGTCGTCGGTGAACGACTTCTCGATCTGGACGTCCTCGACCGGGATGCCGGCGATCTCGTTGACGATGTCCGCGAGACCGGCGACGATCTCTTCCTGCGTGGCGGCCATGTGGCGCTCCTTCTCTAGCTGAATGGGTTGATCAGGGCGGGAACGGATCCCGGCCCTAGGGGAGGGTAACGACCGTGGCGGCGTAGACGAGCCCCGCCCCGAAGCCGATGACGAGCGCGGTGTCGCCGCTCTTCGCCGCTCCGGTCGCCAGGAGCCGCTCCATGGCGAGCGGAATCGAGGCGGCCGACGTGTTGCCGGTGGTTTCCACGTCACGGGCGACCGCGACGTGTTCCGGCAGCTTCAGAGTCTTCACCATCGAGTCGATGATCCGCATGTTCGCCTGGTGCGGAATGAAAACGTCCAGGTCGTCCACGGTGATCCCGGCGGCGTCGAGCGCCTGCTGGGCCACCTTGGCCATCTCGAAGACGGCCCAGCGGAAGACCGCCTGACCCTCCTGCGTGATGGCCGGGAACTTCTCTCCGGAGTCCTTGCCGAGGTACTCGTCCCACGGCACGGTCTGCTTGATGGTCTCGGCCTTGTCGCCCTCCGAACCCCACACCGTGGGGCCGATGGCCGGCTCGTCCGAGGGGCCGACGACCACGGCGCCGGCGCCGTCGCCGAAGAGGAAGGCCGTCGCGCGGTCTTCCAGGTCGGTCAGGTCCGAGAGCCGCTCGACACCGATGACGAGGACGTACTGCGCCGACCCCTCGACCACCATGCCCTTGGCCAGGGTCAGGCCGTAACCGAAACCGGCGCAGCCCGCGGAGATGTCGAACGCCGCCGGCTTCACCGCGCCGACCCGGTGCGCGATCTCGGTCGCGATGGCCGGGGTCTGCTTGAAGTGCGAGACCGTGGAGACGATCACGGCGCCGATCTGCTCCGGGACGATCCCGGCATCGGCCAGCGCCTTGCCCGAGGCCTCCACCGACATCGCGGCGACCGTCTCCTCGGGCGAGGCCCAGTGGCGGGACGCGATACCGGAGCGGGAGCGGATCCACTCGTCGGACGAGTCGATCGTCTCCAGGATGACCTCATTGGGCACCACCCGGATCGGACGGTAGCCACCGACGCCGAGGATGCGGGCGTACGGGGAGCCCTTGGCCGGTTTGATCTTGGACATGCTGTGTGGGCTCCTTCTCTCAGGCCGTCTGCTCGGCGACGAGCGCGGCGACCTTGTCGAGGTCGTCCGGAGTCTTGAGGGCCACGCTGGGCACGCCCTTCAGAGCACGCTTGGCCAGCCCCGTCAGGGTGCCGCCCGGGCAGAGCTCGACGATCCCGGTGACGCCCAGCTCGGCGAACGTCTCCATGCACAGGTCCCAGCGGACCGGGTTCGCGACCTGGCCGACCAGGCGGGCGACGACGTCGGCGCCCGTGGTGACGACGTGGCCGTCCCTGTTCGATACGTACTTCAGGGCCGGGTCGGCCGGGGCGAGGGCCTGAGCGGCCTTCTCCAGCGCGGCGACCGCGGGTGCCATGTGGTGCGTGTGGAACGCGCCCGCGACCTTGAGGGCGACGACCTTGATGGAACCTTCGGGCTTCTCGGCCTCCAGAGCGGCGATCTGCTCCATGGTGCCGGCGGCCACGATCTGGCCCGCCCCGTTGATGTTCGCCGGGGTCAGACCCAGCTTCTCCAGATGCGCGACGACCACGTCGGGGTCACCGCCGAGGATCGCGGCCATGCCGGTCTCCGTGACGGCGGCGGCCTCGGCCATGCCCAGCCCGCGCGTGCGGACGAAGGACAGCGCGTCGGAGTCGGACAGGACGCCGGCGTACGCGGCGGCCGTGATCTCGCCGACGCTGTGGCCCGCGACGGCGCCGAAGGCCGTAACGCCGTTCTGGGTGAGCGCGGCTGCGGACAGCAGACCCGCTGCCACCAGCAGCGGCTGTGCGACGGCCGTGTCGCGGATCTCGTCCGCGTCGGCCTTCGTGCCGTAGTGGGCAAGGTCGAGCCCGATGGCGTCCGACCACCCCGCGACGCGGTCAGCGGCGCCGGGGAGTTCGAGCCAGGGAGTCAGGAAGCCGGGCGTCTGAGCGCCTTGGCCGGGAGCGACGAGTACGAGCACCCTCACACTCTCTCTTGTGGATGGTCTCCGCCGCCCGTGGGGACAGGGACGAAGAACCGCTGGGGTAATTGTTGATGTCCGACAAAAGTCTAGGACTGCGGATCTCCGGCGGCCAGACGCCCCAGAATCAGGGCGATCCGTAGCGTGAACGCGGAACGGACATCGGAGGGCGACCATCCGGTGACGTCGGTCACACGTCGGAGCCGGTAGCGCACCGTGTTGGGGTGCACGAACAGCATCCGCGCGGCCCCCTCCAGACTGCTCGCCTGCTCCAGGTAGACACTCAGCGTCTCCAGCAACGCCGAGCCGGCCTCCTCCAGCGGTCTGTAGATCTCCTCCACCAACTGATCCCTCGCCGAGGGATCCGACGCGATCGCTCGCTCGGGCAGGAGATCGTCCGCCAGCACGGGCCGCGGCGCGTCCTGCCACGCGGTACAGGCCTTCAGACCGGCCGCCGCCGCCTGCGCCGACTTCGTCGCGTTCAGCAGGTCCGGGACGACCGGGCCCGCCACCACCGGACCGGCCGCGAAGGGCCCGATCAGGGACTTCGCGACCCGCATCGGATTGTCACTGCCGCCCGCGATCACCACAAGGCGGTCGCCCAGCACGCCGGTGAGCACCTGGAGCTTGTGATGCCGGGCAGCGCGCCGGATCGCCTCGACCGTCAGCTCGCTGTCCCCGTCCGGGGCGGTGCCCAGGACGACGCACACGTGCTCCGGCGAATTCCAGCCAAGCGCCGCGGCCCGCGACAGCGCGCCCTCGTCGGCCTCGCCCGAGAGCACCGCGTTCACGACGAGGGACTCCAGCCGGGCGTCCCACGCTCCGCGCGCCTCCGCGGCCTGGGCGTAGACCTGGGCGGTGGCGAAGGCGATCTCGCGGGCGTACACCAGTAGCGCCTCGCGCAGGATCGACTCGTCGCCGGGAGCCGCCACCTCGTCGATCGCGGTCTCCATGACCTCGATCGTGGTACGGACCATCTCGACGGTCTGGCGCAAAGTGATCGCCCGGGTCAGCTCACGCGGAGCCGTCCCGAAGACGTCGGTGGAGATAGCCTGCGGGGTCTCGGGATGCCGGAACCACTCCGTGAAGGCGGCGATGCCGGCCTGGGCGACCAGTCCGATCCACGAGCGGTTCTCCGGCGGCATCGCCCGGTACCACGGCAGGGTCGCGTCCATGCGCGCGATGGCGTTGGCGGCGAGCCGGCCGGACGACTTCTCCAGGCGGCGCAGTGTCGCGGTGTGTGGGTGGGCCGGATGCCCAGGGCCGGGACGGGTCTCGGGGGAAAGCTCACGTTCGGGTTGGGGCACAGGACAAGACTGCCTTATCGGCGCCCCGGCGCGGACTCCGGTCTCCGGCCGGTGTCATCCCCGGGGGCTACCGTGGCCCCCATGATTGATGTACGCCGCGCCGCCGACCGGTACGAGGCCGGGGATCCGGGCGCCGGGATCATCACCCGGCACGCCTTCTCCTTCGGGTCCTTCTACGACCCGGACAACATCCGCTTCGGCCCGGTGCTGGCCTGCAACGAGGAGACCCTCGCGCCCGGTGCGGGCTTCGGCGAGCACCCCCACAGCCACACCGAGATCGTCACCTGGGTGGTGGAGGGCGAGCTCACCCACCAGGACAGCACCACCGGCCACACCGGCGTCGTCCGGCCCGGCGACATCCAGCGGCTCGGCGCCGGATCCGGGGCGCGACACGTCGAGCGCAACGACGCCGAGCGGCCGCTGAGGTTCGTACAGATGTGGCTCGCGCCGCTCAGCGCCGACGGGGATCCCTCGTACGAGCTGGTCCGAGGCCTCGCGGACGGTTCCCCGTACGAGGTCCCGGCGGCGGGCGCGGTGCTCCACGTCCGGCGCCCGGGCGCCGGCGAGCGGGTCCCCGTACCGGAGGCGGAGCGGGTCTACCTGCACGTCGTGCGGGGAGACCTGCGGCTCGACGGACAGGAACTGGGACCCGGGGACGCGGCGCGGATCACGGCCGAGAAGGGCCTGGAGATCGTCGCCGGATCCCCGGGGGAACTGCTGATCTGGGAACTGCCCGCCTAAGGGCCAGCCCTTAGCTAGCACGTGCGGAGTTCGGCCAGGACCGCGTCCGTGAAGGGGGTCCAGGCTTCCACGGCCCACGGCCCGAAGGGGCGGTCCGTCAGCGCCACGCACGCGGCGCGGGCGTCGGGGTCGACCCACAGGAAGGTGCCGGCCTGGCCGAAGTGCCCGAAGGTACGCGGCGAGGACGTGGTGCCCGTCCAGTGCGGGGACTTGCCGTCGCGGATCTCCAGGCCGAGTCCCCAGTCGTTGGGGGACTGGTGCCCGTAGCCGGGCAGGACGCCCTTGAGGCCCGGGTGCACCACCGAGGTGGCCTCCGCGACCGTCCGCACGTCCAGGAGCCGGGGCGCCTGGAGCTCGGCCGCGAAACGCACCAGGTCGGCGACGGTGGAGACGCCGTCCTTGGCGGGCGAGCCCTCCAGGGAACTCGACGTCATGCCCAGCGGCTCGAACACCGCCTGGTGCAGGTACTCGGCGAAGGGGATCCCGGTGGCCTTCGCGAGATGGTCGGCGAGCACCTCGAAACCGGCGTTGGAGTACAGCCGGCGCTGCCCGGGGCCGAAGCTCACCCGGTGCTCGTCGAAGGCCAGGCCGCTGGTGTGCGCGAGCAGGTGGCGCACCGTCGACCCCTCCGGGCCGGCCGGTTCGTCCAGCTCGACCGCGCCTTCCTCGTACGCGACGAGCACGGCGTACGCGGTGAGCGGCTTGGTGACCGAGGCCAGCGGGAAGCGGTGGTCGACCGGCCCGTGCGAGCCGGCCAGGCTCCCGTCGGCGCGCACGACGGCCGCCGCGGCGGTGGGTACCGGCCAGGTCTCGATGGTCCGCAGGCTTTCCATGCTGTTGACGGGCTCCAGGCTCTCCATGGGGCCGAGCCTACTTGCTTGGAGTGCGCTCCAAGGTTTTAGCGTGGGGCCATGAGCCTGACGCAGACGCGGTACACGATCAGCGAGGTCGAGGCCCGGACCGGTCTGACGCAGCACACGCTGCGCTGGTACGAGCGGATCGGCCTGATGCCGCACGTCGACCGCTCCCACTCGGGCCAGCGGCGGTTCAGCGACCGGGACCTGAACTGGCTGTCCTTCGTGGGCAAGCTGCGCGCCACCGGGATGTCGGTGGCGGACATGGTCCGGTACGCCGAACTGGTCCGCGAGGGCGAGCACACCGTCGAACAGCGCCGTGAGCTGCTGGAACGCACCCGTAGCGAGGTGCGGGCACGGATGGCGGAACTGACGGACGCGCTCGCCGTATTGGACTTCAAGATCGAAATGTACGAGCAGTGCACGGGTACGGGTACAGGGAAGGCACAGCCATGACGGAGCACGGCACCACCATCGAGCGGGTCGAACTGGGCAAGGGCGGGCCGGTCGTCGGTGTCCAGGGCCTCGGCTGCATGGGCATGAGCGAGTTCTACGGGGACACGGACGAGGTGGTGGCCCGCGCGACCCTCGACGCGGCGCTGGCCGCCGGCGTCACCCTCTTCGACACGGCGGACGTCTACGGGCGCGGTGCCAACGAGGAGTTCCTCGCTCCCTTCGTCGCCGCCCACCGAGACGAGATCACCCTGGCGACGAAGTTCGCCATCGAGCGCACCGACGACCTCCACTACCGGGGCGTCCGCA
This sequence comes from Streptomyces sp. NPDC003042, assembly GCF_053591315.1. Classification (NCBI taxonomy): domain Bacteria; kingdom Bacillati; phylum Actinomycetota; class Actinomycetes; order Kitasatosporales; family Streptomycetaceae; genus Streptomyces; species Streptomyces sp. NPDC003042. Next base: position 29,581 of record NZ_JBSFTP010000017.1, on the reverse strand, counting down.
ACGACCGGGCGTACGTCCGCCAGGCCGTCGAGGGCAGCCTGCGGCGGCTCGGCACGGACGTGATCGACCTCTACTACATGCACCGCCGCGACCCGGCCGTGCCGTTCACCGAGTCGGTGGGCGCCATGGCCGAGCTGGTGCGCGAGGGGAAGGTGCGCCACCTCGGACTCAGCGAGGTCACCGGGGCCGAACTGCGCGAGGCGCACGCGGTGCACCCCATCGCGGCGCTCCAGTCGGAGTGGTCGTTGTTCAGCCGGGACGTGGAGCGCAGCGCTGTCGGCGCGGCGGCGGAGCTGGGCGTGGCCGTGGCGGCGTACTCCCCGCTCGGGCGCGGCTTCCTGACGGGCGCCTTCGCGGATGCCTCCGCGGACCTGTCGGCCGGTGACTTCCGCCAGTACCAGCCCCGGTTCACCGGGGACAACGCCAGGAGCAACGCGGCGCTGTTGGCCCCCGTCCGGGAGATCGCGGCCGCGCACGGAGCCACCCTCGCGCAGATCGCGCTGGCCTGGGTGCAGCAGCGGTCGGCGGTCCACGGCCTGACGGTGGTCCCGATCCCCGGGACCCGCAAGCCGGGACGCCTCGCGGAGAACACCGCCGCGACCCGGATCACCCTGACGGACGCGGAGCTGGCCCTGCTGGAACCGATCGCCGCCGGGGTGGCGGGGGACCGCTACCCGGACATGAGCTCCACCTCGGTGGCCCGCGAGGGCTAGGGGGTGTTTCCCGGATCTCCGTGGGAGAAGGAGCGGGGTCTGGTGCGTGCGATCGCAAGGCGCCGGAGTGTCCTAGTAGCGGAGCTACTCGGGCATTTCGGCAACGCGGCTGGGGGTCCCCCCGGACGGAGTCTGGGGGAGTGCGTGCCAGGGCCCGCGACGCCGCGGAGATCCGGGAAGCACCCCCTAGGGGCTACCGCGGCTCGGGGGCGAAGCGGTCGCACAGGGCCGCGTACTCGGCGTCCGTCAGCAGGCCCGCGCTGTGCAGCTCGGTGAGGTGCCGCAGCCGGTCCCCCGAGCCGGACCGGGCCGCCGGGACCGAGGCGGTGGAAGAGGCCGCCCGGGGCAGCGGCAGCGGTAGCGAGGCGACCGGCGTGCGGCCGCGCAGGGCCGCGAGGACGGTCGCGGCGAAGGGCAGCGACTCGTGCACCGCCCCGTACCCCACGCCGAACACGGCGGCCGCCAGATCGTGGTCCGGCCTGGCCTCCCCGGCGTCGTCGTGGGGCAGCAGCCGCAGGTGGCCGCCGCCGGGGCGGTCCGGGGAGCACCACTCCAGCCCGGAGAGGGCGGCCAGCGGGTAACGCTGGTCGCCCGCCTTCCACTTGGTGCTGGTGGCGCCCGTACGGGACCACTGGAACCCGACCGCCGAGCCGTCGAAGCTCACCTTCGCGTCGTACGCCTTGAGCTGGACCGGCGGCTCCGAGACCTCGACGAGGAACCGTCCGGCGGGCTCGCCCGCTCCGGAGCCCAGCCGCTCGCGCAGCGTGTCCGCGAAGGCGGCGGCGTGCGGCGCCCGGTCTCCCGGCAGGACCAGGCGGTACGGGTCGCAGGCCTCCTTCAGCTGCCCGGCGGCAGCCTCCATCAGCGGATCCGCGCCCGGCCGCGGCACGGCACGCAGGATCACCGTGTCCCGCCGGCCTGCGGTCACGGTCACCCCGGACAACGCTTCCAGGGGGATCCGGCGCGTGCCCAGCGCGTTCCAGAGCCGTGGCGTTCGCATCCCCCGTGCGAAGCGGATGAGCACCGAGTCCGAGTCGAACTCCCAGACGGCATGATTTCCGGCCAGTACGTCACCCATGTCGCACATGGTAAAGGGACGCGCCCCCGCGCGTCCCCCTCGTGCCCCAAGCCGTTCCCGCGGGCCATTACGCGTGTCAGCCCGTGTCAGCCCGGGTCTGTCCCCGTCAGTCACCGTCTGTGCCGGAAATTTCGCTTCGGCAGTCGTCGGTGCCGCTCGCGCAGGCGACGGAACCGAACGCGCCGGTTCCGATCGCGGCGAAGTTGTCCAGCGAGGCCGTCCCTGGCTGGAAATAGCCGGTGTGACTCCTGGCTCCGGCCGAGGACAGCAGCCGCGCGCCGAACTCGGGTGACACCGGGTCCGCCCCGTGGCCCAGCCCGCCGAACTCCAGGTGCGGTACGTCCTCGATCCAGTCCCCGTCGTCGCGCGTCGCCCACACCCGCGCGGAAGTGCCCAGCTCGGCGGCGTTCCCGGCGCGCATGCCGGGGCTGCCCGCCACGACGATGTCCGTGACCCGCTCCGGCAGCCCGCGCGCGGCCACCCCGCACACCACCGACCCGTAGCTGTGGCAGAACAGCGCCACGCCCGCCTTCCCGGGCAGGGCCGCGGTCAGCGACTCCAGGCGTACGGCGCCCAGTACGGCCAGCCTGCCCGTGGCGGCGTCCATGCCGACCCCGGTGGGCGCGGTGTACCCGGCCCAGGCGATGACCGCCGTCCCGCCGTCCGGGCTGCCGGCGCGCTGGGCCTCGTACAGGGACTGCGCCATGCCGACGGGGGCGGTGAGGCGGCGCTGGGTGCGCTCGAAGGTCAGCGCGTCGGTGTCGACGCCGGGCACGACCACCGAGACCCGGCGGGCCCGGTCGAGGTCGCCGAAGACCTCGGCGACGAGGGCGCCGCCGGTGGGGTCGAAGGCGAGGATCTGCCGGCCGGGTTCGGCGAGGGACGCGAAGCGGTGGGCGCGCCGGGTGGCCGTGGTGCGGTCGGCCGGGGCCAGGGACACGTCCCGGCCGCGGGCCTGCTCGACCTGCTCGGCCTGTTCCAGGGAGCGCCGGTTCGCCCGGTAGCGGGTCTGGGCGGGGACCCCGTCGAGGTTTCCGACCACGAGCGGGTAGCCGTCGGCGAGCCGGGCCCGCTGGGCGCCGTCGAGGCCGGCGAAGAAGCGGGCCACCGTCCGTACGGGGGCGTCGGCGGGGGGCAGGGCCCGGCCGTCGATCCGGGCCACGGCCCACGCGGCGAGCGCGGCGGCCCGGGGCGGGGTTCCGGTCTCGGGGCGGTGCACGGCGGTCCAGCCGGTGGTCGCCAGGAGAAGGAAGACGATGCCGAGCGCGAGCAGGGCCCGCGCGGGGGCGCCGTGGGGGACGGGGTGGGCGAGGCCGGGCAGTTTCACTGGGGCCAGCCTAGGAGACCACTTGAGCCGCGGACGCCCTGGGTGACCGGACTCACGCCCCGTGCCTCCCGGCCGGGCGTCGTGGTCAGGGCCGGCGCGCCGCGGCGGGACGGCGGCGCCAGTCCGTGGCCAGCGCCGGGCCGATCTGGTCGAGGCAGGCCTCGGTCATGCGCCGGATCGAGGCCACGCTGGCATCCTCACCCCGGCCCCAGAGCCGCCCGGTGACCCGCATCACCCCCGAGAACGCGGCGACGGCCACCCGGGGCCGCGGGTCGGCGTCCACGTCGAGACCCTCGCGGTCGGCGATCAGCCGGGAGATCTCGTCCTCCAGCTCGGTGGAGCGCCGCAGGTGGACGGCGAGCAGCGCGGGCGTGGACTCGATCAGACGGTAGCCCCGCATGTACAGCTCGACGGGGACCACCTCGGCGATGGCCTCCTCCACGGTGTCCCAGGCGGCCAGCACCGCGTTGCGCATGGCCTCCAGTGGCCCCTCCTCGGCCGGACGGGCCCGCAGCTCGGCGACGAAGTGCGACTCCATCAGGTCCTGGACGGTGAAGACGACCTCCTCCTTGCTCGCGAAGTAGCGGAAGAAGGTGCGCGGGGAGACGTCCGCGGCGTCGGTGATCTCGTCGACCGTCGTCCGCTCGAAGCCCTGGGAGACGAAGAGGAGGAGGGCGGCGCGCAGCAGCGCGTCCCGGGTGCGCCGCTTCTTGCGTTCGCGCAGCCCGCCGGCCGGCACGGTGGCAGCCGCCGGTCCCAGATCGCTCGTCACCGCGGGCTCCTCTCCGACGCCGGTGCGAGCGGTCAGGCTACCCGCGACCCACCTGACGGCGGCTGTCCGATTGAGCCGTTGGTGGCGCGCCGCCGTCCGCGGGGCGCTCATGGCCGCCCCCCGTCGGTGACTCGTTCGGGGAGACCCGGGACGGTGCGCGGTACCTCCCGGCCGCGCCGCCCGCCGTCACGGAGCGTCAACTCCGTGCCCTCGACCGCGCCGCCGGACGGTTCCCGCCGGGCTGTCGCCTATCAGGGTGGACCCGTCCCAAGGCCCTTCCGCCCGCCCGTCGCCGCAGGTCAGCGTGGTGTCGACGGAGCGCCGGAAACGGTCCGGGGCCTCCGCGTCCACAAGGAGTTGACCCGTCATGCGACACACCCACCGACGAGCGTCGAGCACCGCACGCGTCACCGCACTCGCCGCCGCCGTCCTGGCCGCCACCGCGTTCATCCCGGGCACGGCCACCAGCGCCCGGGCCGCCGGGCCGCCGCCGACCCTGGGGGCCTGCGCCACGGGGCAGCTGTGCCTGTGGGCGAAGGCGGACTTCAAGGGCGCCCGCCACACCCACGAACTCAGCACCCTGGACATCAACAGCTGCACCGCGCTGCCCGCCGGGACCACCGCGCAGTCGCTCACCAACCGGACCGGCCGCCCGGTCACCACCTACCAGTCGGCGGAGTGCGCGGAGACCGGCGAGTTCCAGACCTACCCCGGTGACGGGGTCTGGCTGCCGCAGTCGCCCTACCAGGTGAGGGCCTTCAAGGTGTGGGAGCGGTAGCCGCGGGATGCGGATCGCTCGCGGCCCGCGCCGGGACGCCGGCCGGGTCGCGCAGCCGGGCGACTTCCGCGCGCAGCGCGCGTACCTCCCCGGCGAGTTCTACGAGCGCGGCGGCCTGGGCCCGCTCCGTCCGGTCGTCGCGCTCGAAACGGGAGATGAACCAGGCCGCGATGTTGGCGGTGACCACACCCAGCAGCGCGATCCCGGACAGCATGAGCCCGACCGCCAGCACCCGCCCCAGGCCGGTGGTGGGGGAGTGGTCCCCGTACCCGACCGTCGTCATCGTCGTGAAGCTCCACCAGACGGCGTCGCCGAGATTGCGTATGTTGCCGTCCGGGGCCTCGCGCTCCACGCTCAGCACCGCCAGCGAACCGAACATCATCAGCCCGACCACCGCACCGGCCACGTACGTGGTCAGCCGGATCTGCGGAGCCATCCGGGCCCGTCGGCCCACCAGCAGCAGGGTCGAGACCAGCCGCAGCAGCCGCAGCGGCTGGATGAGCGGCAGCAGTACCGCCGCCAGGTCCAGCCAGTGGGTCCGCAGGAAGACCTTGCGGGCCGGCGACATGGCCAGGCGTACGAGATAGTCGGCGGCGAAGGCCCCCCACACCACCCACTCGGTGACCTTGCACGCCTGGTGCACCGACGCCGTCGCGTCGGGGACGACGATCGGCACGGCGTAGGCGACGGCGAAAGCCACGGCGAGCACGAGCAGCGGAGTCTGTGTCCGCCGCTCCCACCGCGTCTGGCGGGAGGGTTCCTTCATGCCGAGCATCGTAAGGAGTGCGCAGAAGGGAGGCGGCCCCCGGTCCACCGGGGGCCGCCCCACGACTCAGGGACGGCGGGCCGGGGCGAGGCCCGCCGTCGTCGCGTGCCCGCCCGGGTCAGGCGTCAGGCGTCGCCGCCCGCCGGGCCCGGATCCGCCGCGGCCACGTCCAGCAGCTGGTACCGGTCGACGGCCTGCTTCAGCACCGAGCGGTCGATCCTGCCCGCCTTGGCGAGCTCGGTGAGCGTCGCCAGCACCACCGACTGAGCGTCGATGTGGAAGAAGCGCCGCGCCGCGCCGCGGGTGTCCGCGAAGCCGAAGCCGTCGGCGCCCAGCGAGGTGTACGGGCCGGGGATCCACCGCGAGATCTGGTCCGGAACCGCGCACATCCAGTCGGAGACCGCCACGAACGGCCCCTCGGCACCCGACAGCTTGCGCGTCACGTACGGGACGCGCTGCTCCTCCTCCGGGTGGAGCAGGTTGTGCTCCTCCACCGCGACGGCCTCGCGGCGCAGCTCGTTCCACGAGGTCGCCGACCAGACGTCCGCCTTGACGTTCCAGTCCTCGGCCAGGATGCGCTGCGCCTCCAGCGCCCACGGCACCGCCACGCCCGAGGCCATGATCTGCGCCCCGATGGTGCCCGACGTGCCCGCGGACACCCGGTGGATGCCCTTGAGGATCCCGTCCACGTCCACGTCCGCCGGCTCGGCCGGGTGCTGGATCGGCTCGTTGTAGACCGTCAGGTAGTAGAAGACGTCCTCGGCCTCGGGGCCGTACATCCGCCGCAGGCCGTCCTTGACGATGTGCGCGATCTCGTAGCCGTAGGCCGGGTCGTACGCCACGCAGCCCGGGTTGGTCGACGCCAGCAGCTGGGAGTGACCATCGGCGTGCTGAAGGCCCTCACCCGTGAGGGTGGTCCGGCCGGCGGTCGCGCCGAGGACGAAACCGCGCGCCAACTGGTCGGCCATCTGCCAGAACTGGTCACCGGTGCGCTGGAAACCGAACATCGAGTAGAAGACGTAGACCGGGATCAGCGGCTCGCCGTGCGTCGCGTACGCCGAACCGGCCGCGATCAGCGAGGCCGTGCAGCCCGCCTCCGAGATGCCGTCGTGCAGCATCTGGCCGGTCGGGGACTCCTTGTACGCGAGCAGCAGGTCGCGGTCGACCGCCTCGTACTGCTGGCCCAGCGGGTTGTAGATCTTGGCGCTCGGGAAGAAGGCGTCCATGCCGAAGGTGCGGTACTCGTCGGGCGCGATCAGCACGAAGCGCTTGCCGATCTCCTTGTCCCGCATCAGGTCCTTCAGGATGCGGACGAAGGCCATGGTGGTGGCGATCGACTGCTGGCCCGAGCCCTTCTTGGCGGCCGCGTACGCCGTGTCGCCCGGCAGCTGCAGCGGCTTGGCGCGCACCACACGGGTCGGCACGTAGCCGCCCAGGGCGCTGCGCTGGTCGTGCATGTACTGGATCTCGGGGGAGTTCGGGCCCGGGTGGTAGTACGGGGGCGCGCCGTCCTCCAGCTGCTTGTCCGTGACCGGGATGTGCAGGCGGTCGCGGAAGCGCTTGAGGTCGTCGACCGTCAGCTTCTTCATCTGGTGGGTCGCGTTGCGGCCCTCGAAGTTCGGGCCCAGCGTCCAGCCCTTGACCGTCTGCGCCAGGATCACCGTCGGCTGGCCCTTGTGGGCCTTGGCCGCCGCGTAGGCCGCGTAGACCTTCTTGTGGTCGTGACCGCCGCGGCCCAGGTGCTGGATCTGCTGGTCGGTCATGTTCTCGACCATCGCGCGCAGCCGCTGGTCGTCCCCGAAGAAGTGATCGCGGATGTACGCGCCCGATTCGGTGGCGTACGTCTGGAACTGCCCGTCCGGGGTGTTGTTCATCTTGTTGACCAGGATGCCGTCGCGGTCCTGGGCCAGCAGCGGGTCCCAGGAGCGGTCCCAGATCAGCTTGATGACGTTCCAGCCGGCGCCGCGGAACTGAGACTCCAGCTCCTGGATGATCTTGCCGTTCCCGCGCACCGGGCCGTCGAGGCGCTGGAGGTTGCAGTTGACGACGAAGGTCAGGTTGTCCAGGCCCTCGCGGGCGGCGATCGACAGCTGGCCGAGCGACTCCGGCTCGTCCATCTCGCCGTCGCCCAGGTACGCCCAGACGTGGGACTTGGAGGTGTCCGCGATCCCGCGCGCCTCCATGTACCGGTTCATCCGGGCCTGGTAGATCGCGCTGATGGGGCCGAGGCCCATCGAGACGGTCGGGAACTCCCAGAAGTCCGGCATCAGCCGCGGGTGCGGGTAGCTGGACAGGCCGTGCGGGGCCTTCGACTTCTCCTGCCGGAACGCGTCGAGCTGCTGCTCGGAGAGCCGGTCCAGGAGGTAGGCGCGGGCGTAGATACCGGGGGAGGCGTGCCCCTGGAAGAAGATCTGGTCGCCGCCGTCGCCCTCGTCCTTGCCGCGGAAGAAGTGGTTGAAGCCCACGTCGTAGAGGGAGGCGGAGGAGGCGAAGGTGGCGATGTGACCGCCGACGCCGATGCCGGGGCGCTGGGCGCGCGAGACCATGACGGCCGCGTTCCAGCGCGTGGCGTTGAGGACCTTGCGCTCGATCTCCTCGTTGCCGGGGAAGAAGGGCTCGTCCTTGGTGGCGATCGTGTTGACGTAGTCCGTGCTGCGCATCTCCGGCACGGCCACGCGCTTCTCGCGGGCCCGCTCGATCAGCCGCAGCATCAGGTAGCGGGCCCGTTCACGGCCCCGCTCGTCGACGGCGGCGTCCAGGGAGTCGAGCCACTCCTGCGTCTCCTCCGGATCGAAGTCCGGGACCTGGCTCGGCAGGCCGCCAATAATGATCGGATTGCGATCGGATGCGGAAGCCACGCTGTTCCTTCGCTGTCGGGGGAGTCGTGCCTTGGGTCGCCGCCTCCCATCGTCTTACGCTCGGCCGAAATCTTCACCTCTACCACTGGGTAACACCTGGAGCGGCGAACGAGCCGGGGAGCGGGTCGGACCGAACGGCAACCTTACGCCCAAGTCGATCAACCGGTCCGTGAGGCCGTTCGTCCCTCAAACAGGTAGGAAAGTCCTCATGCGATGCCGAATGAGCTGGAATGGTGTGGGATGAATCACCAGAGGTCACCACGGGAAGCCTGAAAGTTGCGGCGAGACGGCCGCAATCGTCACCGTTTCGACGGTCTCGGCGGCCGGGTACTTGCGCGATCCGCCGCGCCCGTGTGGACTACGCCCAATGCTGCGCGTACGCGCGCCGCCGAAAGACATTCACCGAACATGAGCAGGAGGCACCCCGTGAGCGCGACCGCGGACCACGCGGAGAGCCTGGCCGCCCGGCTGGGTTTCCAGTCCGAACAGGTGGTCCAGGAGATCGGCTACGACGAGGACGTCGATCAGGAATTCCGTGAAGCCGTCGAGAGTCACATCGGCAATGACCTCGTGGAAGAGGACTACGACGACGTCGCGGACGCGGTGTTGCTGTGGTTCCGCGACGAGGACGGCGATCTGACGGACGCCCTGGTCGACGCGACCGAGCTGGTCGAGGACGGCGCACTGATCCTGCTGCTGACCCCCAAGACAGGCCGTGACGGTTACGTCGAGGCCAGCGACATCAGCGAGGCCGCCGAGACGGCCGGCCTCTCTCTTGCCAAGGGCCTGCCCGTCGGCAAGCAGTGGACGTCCACCAAGCTGGTGACGCCCAAGGTCGCCAAGTCCAAGCGCTGAGCCGCGCCCCGCAGCCAAGCGGACACGCCCCGCCGACCCGGATCTCACCCGCGGTCGGCGGGGCGTGCGCGTTCAAGGCCCTGACCGCGGGCGCGCGGAACCCCTAGGCTGGCGTCCGGACGGGACTCACCCGAACGGCTCAACGCAGACATGCAGACATGCAGACATGCAGGGATGCAGGGATGCAGGAACGAAGGGATGCACGAGATGGCCATCGAGGTCGGCGACAAGGCACCGGACTTCGAACTCAAGGACAACCACGGCGCCACCGTGCGGCTCTCCGACTTCCGGGGAGAGAAGGCCGTGGTGCTGCTCTTCTACCCCTTCGCCTTCACCGGCGTCTGCACCGGCGAGCTGTGCGAGCTGCGCGACCAGCTGCCCCGCTTCCAGAACAGCGACGTGCAGCTCCTCGCCGTCTCCAACGACTCGGTGCCCACCCTGCGCGTCTTCGGCGAGCAGGAGAACCTCGACTACCCGTTGCTGTCGGACTTCTGGCCGCACGGGGAGACCTCCCGCGCCTACGGAGTCTTCGACGAGGCGAAGGGCTGCGCGGTCCGCGGCACCTTCATCATCGACAAGGACGGCGTCGTGCGCTGGACTGTCGTCAACGGCCTGCCCGACGCGCGTGACCTGAACGAGTACATCAAGGCCCTCGACAGCCTCTGATTCCGTCGCGGCAGACTCCGGGGCGTGCTCCGGGGCAGGTTTCGCATCAAATCCGCTTGTAGGCGGGAACCCGTCACTAGGATCGAAACGTTGATCCGGTAGTAACCGCACGACGGGGCTCCGCCCCACACACATACCAATGGAGGACCCGTGGGAGTCAGCCTCAGCAAGGGCGGCAACGTCTCGCTGACCAAGGCCGCGCCTAACCTGACGGCGGTCATCGTCGGCCTGGGCTGGGACGCTCGCACCACCACCGGTGGTGACTTCGACCTCGACGCCAGCGCGATCCTGACCAACGACCAGGGCAAGGTCGCCAACGACTCGAACTTCGTGTTCTTCAACAACCTGAAGAGCCCGGACGGTTCGGTCGAGCACACCGGTGACAACACCACCGGTGAGGGCGAGGGCGACGACGAGGCCATCAAGGTCAACCTGACCGGTGTCCCGGCCGAGGTCGCCAAGATCGTCTTCCCGGTCTCGATCTACGAGGCCGAGAGCCGCCAGCAGAGCTTCGGCCAGGTCCGCAACGCGTACATCCGCGTCGTGAACCAGGCCGACAACACCGAGCTCGCCCGCTACGACCTCTCCGAGGACGCCTCGACCGAGACCGCCATGGTCTTCGGCGAGCTCTACCGCAACGGCGCGGAGTGGAAGTTCCGCGCCATCGGCCAGGGCTACGCCTCGGGCCTGCGCGGCATCGCGCAGGACTTCGGCGTCAACGTCTGAGTTCCGGAGCCCGTACGTCCGTCCGGCGCCGTGCACTGTGTGTACGGCGCCGGACCGGCTTTGCCACCACCATCACGTCGTCCGGGGAGGACCACATCATGGGCGTCACACTCGCCAAGGGGGGCAACGTCTCCCTGTCCAAGGCCGCACCGAACCTGACCAGGGTTCTGATCGGCCTCGGATGGGACGCGCGCTCGACCACGGGGGCGGATTTCGACCTCGATGCCAGCGCGCTGCTGTGCAACAGCGGCCGGGTGCTCGGGGACGAGTACTTCGTCTTCTACAACAACCTCACGAGCCCCGAGGGATCCGTCGAACACACCGGGGACAACCTCACCGGCGAGGGTGACGGCGACGACGAGTCGCTCATCATCGACCTCACCAAGGTGCCGGCGAATGTGGACAAGATCGTCTTCCCCGTCTCGATCCACGAGGCGGATGCCCGCCGGCAGAGCTTCGGTCAGGTCAGCAACGCGTTCATCCGCGTGGTGAACCAGGCGGACGGCCAGGAACTGGCCCGCTACGACCTTTCCGAGGACGCCTCCAGCGAGACCGCGATGATCTTCGGTGAGGTCTACCGGTACGGCGGCGAATGGAAGTTCCGCGCGGTAGGGCAGGGGTACGCGTCGGGGCTGCGGGGCATCGCTCTAGACTTCGGGGTCAACGTTTCGTAAAGCCGTACTTACACGATGGGGTGCCTGTGGTTCTCAAAACCTTCGGCTGGTCGTTCGCAGTCACTGCGCTCGGTCTGGTCGCAGCGGTGTTCTACGGGGGGTGGACCGCATTCGGGATCGTGGCGATCCTGTCGGTCCTCGAGATCTCGCTGTCTTTCGACAACGCGGTGGTCAACGCCGGAATCCTGAAGAAGATGAATGCCTTCTGGCAGAAGATCTTCCTCACCATCGGTGTCCTCATCGCCGTGTTCGGCATGCGCCTCGTCTTCCCCGTGGTCATCGTCGCGATCAGTGCGAAGCTCGGGCCGATCGAGGCCGTCAAGCTGGCCATGACCGACAAGGACATGTACCAGCAACTGGTCACGGACGCCCACCCGTCCATTGCCGCTTTCGGTGGCATGTTCCTGCTGATGATCTTCCTCGACTTCATTTTCGAGGACCGTGACATCAAGTGGCTCGCGTGGCTCGAGCGCCCGCTCGCCAAGCTCGGCAAGATCGACATGCTGTCGGCGACCGTTGCGCTGATCATCCTGGCCATCACCTCGATGACCTTCGCCGCCAACGCCCACCAGCACGGCGGTGCCCATGTGGACAAGGCGCAGACCGTACTGATCTCCGGCATCCTCGGCCTGATCACCTACATGGTCGTCGGCGGTCTCTCCGGCTACTTCGAGAACAAGCTGGAGGAAGAGGAGGAGGCCGAACACGAGGCGGAGGAAGAGGCCAAGAAGAGGGGCAAGCCCGTCTCGGCCGTCGCCATGGCCGGCAAGGCCGCGTTCTTCATGTTCCTCTACCTCGAAGTCCTCGACGCCTCCTTCTCCTTCGATGGAGTCATCGGCGCCTTCGCCATTACCAACGACATCGTGATCATGGCCCTCGGCCTCGGTATCGGTGCCATGTACGTCCGGTCGCTGACGGTCTACCTGGTCCGCCAGGGCACCCTCGACGACTACGTCTACCTGGAGCACGGCGCGCACTACGCCATCGGCGCGCTCGCCGTGATCCTGCTCGTCACCATCCAGTACGAGATCCACGAGCTCATCACCGGCCTCATCGGCGTCGCGCTCATCGGATGGTCCTTCTGGTCCTCCCTGCGCCGTAACAAGCGGCTGGAACTGGAGGGTGCCGCCGCCGAGGCCTGACCTCGGCGGTAGAGCGGAACGCTTCCACCGCGGGGCGGCCGGGCGGGTCCACGGACCCGGCGGGCCGCCCCGTTTCCGTACGGGTGGGCCGGGGGAACGTACGGGTGGGCCGGGGAACGGGACGAGGGGGCAGGGGACATGGGGTTCTTCGACGGGATCAGGGGCGCTCGCGCCATGCGGTTCGACTCGGGCAACGCCTCGTCGAACGCCATCGAGCTGACCAGGCGTCATCCGACGGTCTCGCTCACCAAACAGCAGGCGGTGCACGGCAACCTGCGCGTGAACCTCTCCTGGCGGATGCGGACCTCCGACATAGGAGGCCGGTCCTCCGGCCAGAGCGGCCAGCTGTTGCGGCACCCGTTCAAGCTGTTCAAGCCCGACATGGTGCAGGCGCACACCCAGGGCATGGTCAACGTCGACCTCGACATGGGCTGTCTCTACGAGTTGACCGACGGCACCCGGGGCGTCGTACAGCCCCTGGGGAACCTGCTCGGCGACATCAACGACCCGCCGTACGTCAAGCTCAGCGGGGACGACCGGTTCGGCTCGGCGTCCGGAGAGACCCTCTACGTCAACCTCGACCACGCCGGCGACATCAAGCGGCTGCTCGTCTTCGTCTACATCTACGACCAGACCCCGGCCTTCGACCGCACCCACGCCCTGGTGACCCTCTTCCCGGTCACCGGGCCGCGGATCGAGATCCCGCTCGACGAGCGGCAGCCGCAGGCGCGCTCCTGCGCGGTCGTCTCCCTGGAGAACGTCAAGGGGGAGCTGATCGTCCGCCGCGAGGTGAAGTTCGTCTACGGGTTCCAGGCGGAGCTGGACCGGCTGTACGGCTGGGGGCTCCAGTGGGGCCGGGGCTACAAGAGCACCAAGGCCTGACCGGAGCCCGTCGAGGATGTCCTGCCCCGAAACCGGTTCAGCGGCGGATGAACTGCGGGCCCTGCACCGGCAGCCGGAAGGCCGGGTCGCCGCCCGGAGCCGGCACCGGGACGGACGACACCGGCTGCGGGTACCCGTAGGCGGGCTGGACGGCCGGCGGGGCCTGGGTGGGCGGTGCGGGCGGCGTGGGCGGTGCGGCCACCGGCGGGCTCATGGCGGCGGTCTGCTCGGCGGTGGGCCCCGCCGTGCCGCCACCGGGGGCACCGGAGGCCGCTGCCTCGTCGGCGCTGCTCTCGTCCACGGAGATCCCGTGGTCGATCGCCAGCCCCACCAGCCCGTTCGAGTAGCCCTCGCCGAGCGCGCGGAACTTCCACGACTCGCCCCGGCGGTACAGCTCCCCGCAGATCAGCGCCGTCTCGGCGCCCGTCTCCGGCCGTACGTCGAAATGGGCGAGCGGCTCCGGGCCGGCGCCCGCGGTGGCGTCGTACAGCAGGATCCGCAGGTCCCGGACCTGCTCGAAGGCCACGTCCTCCGCGGACGCCACCACCAGGATCCGGTCCACCACGGCGGGCACCGTGCGCAGATCCGCCTGGACGGCGTCGGTGACTCCCTCGCCCAGCTGCTTCTTGCCCAGTCTCCACACGGACCCCGAGGGGTGCCGGGGCTGGTTGTAGAACACGAAGTCCTCGTCCGAGCGCACGCGCCCGTCCGCGCCGACGAGCAGCGCCGAGGCGTCCACGTCCGGTACCTCGGGCCCGGTGGTCCAGCGCAGCACCGCCCGGACGGCCGCGGGGGCCACCGGGATGTTCGAGCCCTTCTGCATCGCGTGCGTCATGCCCGTCATCCTGCCCTCCCGGCCCCGACCAGGACAATGCGGCCCCCCGTAGGGCCTTGTACCGAACGCGAGAGCTGGGCATGGTGCAGGAGGGTTACCTGAACTTCATGTGCTCGAGGAACTCTCGACTCGTATTCGTACGTACTATTACCGGCCACGCCAGTTGGGCCGCCGAGGCAGTACGGGGGAAGCACATGCGTCACTTCGGGCACATATCGCCCACTGTCCGCAAGGACCTCTTCCACCAGGAGCCGGCGGAATTCACTCTCGCCTCCCCCGCCCGCACGCTGGCCGCCGCGCTCGGAGCGACCCTCTACAGCCCGGCCACCCGGCCGAGCCTGGCCGCCGACATTCGCAAGCAGGCCGGCCGCGGAGTCGTCTCCATGGTCCTCTGCCTGGAGGATTCCATCAGCGACGCCGATGTCCTGGACGGCGAGGAGAACCTCGTCCGGCAGTTCGCGGCCCTCGACGCCGACGGCGACAGCGGCGCCGAACTGCCGCTGCTGTTCATCCGCATTCGCACGCCTGAGCAGATATCCGACCTCGTGCACCGGCTCGGCGGCTCGGTACGGCACCTGGCCGGATTCGTACTGCCGAAGTTCACCGAAAGTCGCGGGACCGCCTTCCTCGACGCCGTCGCCGAGGCTGAAAACGCCGCCGGCCTCGCCCGGCTGTATGCCATGCCCGTCCTGGAAACCCCCGAGCTGCTCCACCTCGAAACCCGGGTCGAGACCCTCGCCGGCATCTCGCGCACCGTCAACCGCTACCGCGAGCGCGTCCTGGCCCTGCGGCTCGGCGTCACCGACTTCTGCTCCGCGTACGGACTGCGCCGCACCCCGGACATGACCGCCTACGACGTCCAGATCGTGGCCGGAGTGATCGCCGACGTGGTCAACGTCCTCAGCCGCGCCGACGGGACCGGCTTCACCGTCACCGGCCCCGTCTGGGAGTACTTCCGCAGCCAGCAGCGCCTCTTCAAGCCCCAGCTGCGCCGCAGCCCGTTCCTGGAGGAGGGCGTGGAGGAGCTGCGCACCGCGCTGATCGAGCACGACCTCGACGGGCTGCTGCGCGAGATCGAACTCGACCGGGCCAACGGGCTGCTGGGCAAGACCTGCATCCACCCCGCCCACGTCACGCCCGTGCACGCGCTGTCCGTGGTCTCCCACGAGGAGTTCAGCGACGCGCAGGACATCCTGCGCCCCGAGCGCGACGGTGGCGGAGTGATGCGTTCCGCCTACACGAACAAGATGAACGAAGTGAAGCCCCACCGGGCCTGGGCCGAGCGCACCATGCGGCGCGCCGAGGCCTTCGGTGTGGCGAAGGAGGAGGTCGGCTTCGTCGACCTCCTCACGGCCGGACTCCAGGTGTGAGCGGGCCGGTGACGAACAGGAAGGGCAAGACGATCGACGAGGTGTGGTCAGGAACCTGGGTAGCGGACCGGCTGGGCGTCAGCCTCCAGGAGGCGGACGCGGCGGGCTCCCCACGGCTCGCGGACCTGCTCGGACTCGCGCTGCGGCGCAACCCCAAGCGGGCCCACCTGCTGGTCTCGCGGGTCCTGGGCAAGCACGTCCCGCAGTCCCCGGCGGTCGTCCGCGCCGCGGGCCACGGCCTCGGCGAGCGGGTACGGGCGCTGCTCGGCGAGGAGGCGGCAGCCCGCGCCGTGGTCCTCGGGTACGCCGAGACCGCGACCGGCCTCGGCCACTGCGTGGCCGACGGCCTCGCCGCCGCCCCCTACCTGCACTCCACGCGCCGGCCCGTGCCGGGCGTCGAGCCCGCCGGGGGCTTCGAGGAGGCCCACTCCCACGCCACCTCGCACCTGCTGCTGCCCGAGGACCCGAAGCTGCTCGCGGGCAGTGGGCCGCTCGTCCTCGTCGACGACGAGTTCTCCACCGGCAACACGGTCCTGAACACCATCCGCGACCTGCACGTCCGCCACCCCCGCGACCACTACGTGGTCGTCGCCCTCGTGGACATGCGCTCCCCGGCCGACCGCGACCGGCTCACCGCCTTCGCCGCCGACCTCGGTGCCCGGGTGGACCTCATCGCTCTGGCCTCGGGCACGGTCTCGCTCCCGGACGGCGTCCTGGCCAAGGGCCAGGCCCTGGTCGAGGAGTACGAAAAGCACGCTGCCCAAAACCAGCCCCGCCACGGCGTATCCCCGGACGGAGTCCGGGGCGAAGCCCCGGCAGACGACCCGCAGCCGTTCACGCGCGTCGCGCTCGACTGGCCCGCGGGGCTGCCGGACGGCGGTCGCCACGGCTTCACCCCCGCCCACCGCGCACAGCTGGACGCGGCCCTCCCGGCCATGGCCCAACGGCTCGCGGCAGCGCTCGGCACGGACCCCGGACGGGTCCTCGTACTCGGCAACGAGGAGCTGATGTACGCGCCGCTGCGCCTCGCGCTGGCCCTGGAGGAGTCCGGGGCGGCCGCCGAGGTGCGGTTCTCGACCACGACCCGCTCACCCGTGCTGGCCGTCGACGACCCCGGCTACGCCATCCGCACCCGGCTCGTCTTCCCCGCCCACGACGCCCCGGCCGACGGCCCGGGACACCGGTACGCCTACAACGTCGCCGCCACGGCCGGACAGGGCTTCGACACCGTCGTCGCCGTCGTCGACTCGCCCGGGGACACCCCCGAGCTGCGTACGGGCCTCCTGGACGCCCTCGCCCCGCACACCGGCCGGGTCCTGCTGGCCGTCGTACCGTCCTACGTACCCGCAGCGCCCGACCTGGCCGACGCACCCGACCGGCAGGAGCCGACCATGCCCGAGCCGAGTACCCGCGAACCGCTGCGGGGCCCCGACTTCTCCTCGTACGCCCCCCAGGACGTCGGCTGGCTGCTCCAGGACTTCTCCGACGTCGAGCTGGAGGCCCCGACCGAGGAGCGCGAGGAGGCCATCCAGGCGGGCGGCGCGCACTACGCCGAGTCCCTGCCCGTGGAGTACCAGCCGTCCGAGCGCTACCAGGAGCTCTACCAGAGCGCGCTGACCGCCTCCGCGGCCCGCGTGGCCCGGGCGGTCGGGGTGGTCACGGAGACCGTCCTCGCCGAGCGGTCCCCTTCCCCGGTCCTGGTCTCCCTGGCCCGCGCCGGCACCCCCGTCGGCGTGCTGATGCGCCGCTGGGCACAGCTGCGGCACGGCCTGGACCTGCCGCACTACGCCGTCTCCATCGTGCGCGGCCGGGGCATCGACGCCAACGCCCTGCGCTGGCTGGCCGCCCACCACGACCCCGCCGACGTCGTGTTCGTGGACGGCTGGACCGGCAAGGGCGCCATCACGCGCGAGCTGACCGCCGCCCTGCGCGAGTTCGAGGGCTTCAACCCGGACATCGTGGTGCTCGCCGACCCGGGTTCCTGCGTGCCCACCTACGGCACCCGCGAGGACTTCCTGATCCCCTCCGCCTGCCTGAACTCCACCGTCTCCGGACTGATCTCGCGTACGGTGCTCAGGTCTGACCTGGTCGGGCCCGCCGATTTCCACGGTGCGAAGTTCTACCGCGAGCTTGCCGGAGCCGATGTCTCCGTCGGCTTCGTCGACGCCGTCGCCGCCCGCTTCGGCGAGGTCACCGACGCCGTCGACGCCGACGTCAAGGAGCTGCTCGCGGCCGACCGCACCCCCACCTGGGTGGGCTGGGCGGCGGTGGAGCGGATCAGCGAGGAGTACGGCATCCACGACGTGAACCTCGTCAAGCCCGGCGTCGGCGAGACGACGCGGGTGCTGCTGCGCCGCGTGCCCTGGAAGATCCTGGCCCGGCGCGGTGCCGGGGCCGACCTGGACCACGTACGCCTGCTCGCGGAGCAGCGCGGGGTGCCGGTCGAGGAGGTCGACGGGCTGCCGTACACGTGTGTAGGACTCATTCACCCCCGCTTCACGCGCGGCGCCACGGGCGCCGACGGAAAGGCTGTGGCCGCCAAGTGACCGTCCTCGTAGCCAGTGACCTCGACCGCACGCTCATCTACTCGGCCGCCGCCCTCGGCCTGACCATGCCCGACCCGGTGGCCCCGCGGCTGCTGTGCGTGGAGGTGCACGAGAGCAAGCCGCTGTCGTACATGACGGAGACCGCGGCGGGACTGCTGGCGGAGCTGGCCGCAGACCCGTCGGTGGTCTTCGTCCCCACGACGACGCGTACCCGCAAGCAGTACCAGCGGATCCGCTTCCCCGGCCGCCCGGCCGGGTACGCGATCTGTGCCAACGGCGGGCAGCTGCTGGTGGACGGCGTGCCGGACCGGGACTGGCGGCGCCAGGTCGCGGCGCGGCTCGCGCAGGAGTGCGCCGCGCTGGACGAGGTGTACGCGCACCTGCTGGCGACGGCGGACCCGGCGTGGCTGCGCAAGGCCCGGGTGGCGGAGGACCTGTTCACCTACCTGGTCGTGGAGCGGGCGCTGGTCCCCGACGAGTGGCTGAAGTCCCTGACGGAATGGTCCGAGGCCCGCGGCTGGACGATCTCGCTCCAGGGCCGCAAGATCTACGCCGTCCCGCGCCCGCTGACCAAGAGCGCGGCGATGCGGGAGGTGGCGGAGCGTACGGGAGCCACACTGACCCTGGCCGCGGGCGATTCCCTCCTGGACGCCGACCTGCTGCTGGCGGCGGACCGGTCGTGGCGTCCGGGGCACGGGGAGCTCGCCGAGGCCCGGTGGACGGGGCCGTCGGTGACGGCCCTGACGACGGCCGGAGTGCTGGCGGGTGAGGAAATAGTCCGCGAATTCGGGCGTGCGGTTGCGACACTGACCGCATGACCAAGGGCAACAGCACCAAGATCACTGACGAGCTCTACCAGTACGTCCTCGCGCACAACCCTCCGCTGGACCCGGTCCAGCGGAGGCTGGTGGCGACGACGTACGAGAAGTTCCCGGACTCGGCGGGCATGCAGTCGGCGGAGGAGCAGGGGCCGCTGCTGGCCTTCCTGGTCCGGCTGACGGGCGCGCGGCACATCGTGGAGGTGGGCACCTTCACCGGCTTCTCGTCGCTGTCCATGGCCCAGGCCATGCCGGCGGACGGCCGGCTGATCGCCTGCGACGTGTCGCAGGAGTGGACGGCGTACGCGCGTGAGGCGTGGGAGGCGGCGGGGGTCGCGGACCGCATCGACCTGCGGATCGCGCCCGCGATCGACACGCTCCGCGCGATGCCGGCCGAGGAGCACATCGACATGGCCTACGTGGACGCGGACAAGCAGAGCCAGATCGCGTACTGGGAGGAGCTCGTGCCGAGGATGCGTCCGGGCGGCCTGATCGTCACGGACAACACGCTGTTCCACGGCACGGTGCTCGACGCGTCGGCGGGCGGCACGGGGGCGAGTGTCCACGCGTTCAACGAACACGTCGCGGCGGACACCCGCATGGAGTCCGTGCTGCTGGCGATCTCGGACGGACTCACCCTCTCCCGCAAGCGCTGACCGGCTACCCGCAGCCCCCTCCGCCGCAGCAGCCCCCGCCGCCGCCCATCGAGGGCGCGGGCGCGGGGGCGCTGCCGGCGCCGCCCACGGCGACGGCGGAGAGCAGCTTGACGGTGTCGGCGTGCCCGGCGGGGCAGTCGGCGGGCGCCGACGACTGGGCCATCGGCCGGCTGACCTCAAAGGTGTCGTCGCAGGTCCGGCAGCGGTATTCGTAACGAGGCATGCGGCCCAGGCTATGCCGCCGGGAGGTGTACGGCTATCCCCGGGGCCGGGACACACCGCCGGCCGGCTACGGGCGGTGCCCCCTCCTGGAGCGGGCCCGCTGCTCCCGGGCCGCCTGTTCGGGGTGGCGCGCGCGCCAGTACGGGTTGTCGTGCGGGAGGGCGCTGCCCACGCGCCCGTACATCCCGAACCACATCAGCATCACGCCGACGACGAAGCTGAAGAGGACGTTGGGCATCCTGAAGGCCAGGAAGTTCAGCCCCGTGTCCAGCAGCGCCAGATTCACGAACCCGCTCGCGATGAACAGCAGACCCAGCACGATGTTGAGGCTCGACGCGAAGTTCCCGCCGACGACCATCCCGTAGAGCAGCAGCAGGCCCACCAGGATCGACAGGACGCTCAGCGCCCCGTTGGTGTTCAGCCCGAGGACCGTGTCGCCGCCCGTGTCGAAGAACCCGATCCGGTCGACCAGCCCCAGGACCCCGAACACCACGAGCAGCAGCCCGGTCAGCCCGGCCCCCACCCGGTACACCTTGCTGAGCTTGTGGTCCACCGGCAGATGCTCGTCGAGCCGGGCGCCGAGCGGCTGGAGCGGCCGGCGGATGCGTCGCGCCATACCGCCCTCCTCTGTCTCGGGCCGTATCTCCCTCCCAGGATCCGCCGCCCCGCGAACCGCGACAAGTCAGCCGCTACGGGACAGCCCTCAGCCCTGGCCGCGCTCCGCCCGGATCTCGTTCACCACCCGGTTCACGGCACGGCGTACGTCCTCCATCTCCAGGAGGAACGCCCAGTAGTCCGGATGCCGCCCCTCCAACGCCGCCAGCGCCCGCTCCACCCGTGCCACCGCCGCGTCCAGCGGCCGTGCGTGCCGGGGATCGGGCACACTGCGCCCCGCCATCGCGAGGCGCTGCGCGTCCCGGATCGCGAACCGGGTCCGCTGCACCTGGGCCTGCGGGTCCCGCGCCACCGCCTCCAGCCGGTCCAGCCGGTCCCGCGCAGCCGACACCGCCTCGTCCACCGCGTCCAGGGAAGCCCGTACCGCCTCGATCAGCGTCCCCACGTCCGACCAGCGCTGCTCGTTCCGCGCCCGGGCGGCCTCCCCGAGCCGGTCCTGCGCCCGCGCGACCTCCTGTATCGCCTCGTCCGGGACTTGGTGGAGGTCCTGCCAGCACGCCGCGGTGAAGCGCCGACGCAGCTCGCTGAGCACCGGATCCACCCGCTCCGCCCGGTTGCGCAGAGCCTGCGCCCGGGTCCGCAGGCTCACCAGACGCCGGTCGATCTCCGCCGCCCGCTCCGGCAGCCGCTCCGCGTCCGCCCGTACGGCCTCCGCGTCGCGCAGGATCCGGTCGGCGCGCTGCACCGTCGCCTGCACCCCGTGGAGCGCGGCGCCCTGGTTCAGCATGGTCAGCTCCGGCCCCAGCGCCGCCAGCCGCGCCGCCAGGTCATCGGCCCGCATCCCCTTGGCCCGTACGGCATCCAGCGCCTCGCTCGCCGCCAGCAGCGCCGCCCTCGCCCGTTCCCGGGCCGGCGCGACCAACGCGAGCTGCGTCTCCGCCTTGTCCAGCAGCGGCTGCAACCCCTGCGCGAACCGCTCCAGCTCCCCCTTGACCCGCACCAGCTCGTCCCGCGCCCGGGTCAGCTGCTCCCGCGCCTGCGCGGCGACGGAGCCCTCCAGGTCCACCCGGTCCAGGTCGTGCGCGTCGACCGCCTCGATGTACACGTGGCTGACCTGGTCGATGCGCCGCCCGAGCGCGGCGAACCCCTCGGTGGCCTGCCGCCCGGCGGGCGAGGCGTCCGCCGCCGCGATCGTCTCGATCGAGATCCGCAGATCCCGTTGCGCCGTGTCCAGCTCGTAGAAAGCCGCCGCGGCGGCATCCTTCGCCGCCTGCGCGTCGGCCCGCCGACTCTCGTCCCGCCCCCCGAACCACCGCCGGGATGCCGTCGTCACATTCCCTCTCCCGCGCCGTGTCCGCCATGCCCCGGTCCATTCTCCCCCACGGGACCTCGTTTGCGTGGGGGGTGCGCTCTGCATGTACCCTGTTCACTCATCCACGGGTGCGTAGCTCAGGGGTAGAGCGCTGCTCTTACAAAGCAGATGTCGGCGGTTCGAAACCGTCCGCGCCCACCAGCACGAAGACCCCCGACCAGCAATGGTCGGGGGTCTTTCGCGTCCAGACCTGACATCAAACGTTCGGCGATCCGTCGTGCGGACAACGGGACTTGGGAACTGCCGGAAGGAGTTCGCAGCCGCGTACGCCGGGGCGCCGGGGCCGCGTGTCGCGCGGTGCGGGGGTCGGGATGAGACTGGGATGAGGTGGGGCTTTCCGAGATCCCGCGCTTTCCGAGATCCCGCAGCGGATCGGCCATGGAGGACTCATGACGGCAACGACCCGGAACGACGCTCCCGTCGCCATCGAAGGCGGCGGTGTGGAGCTGCGCATGAAGGAAATCGGCGGAGACATGACAGTCGCGTTCGTGCGGTTTCCCCAGGGTACGGACATGGGCCCGGCCGTAAAGGGCCTGCCTGATGATTTGTGTCAGTGCCCCCACTGGGGATACCTGGTCAAGGGGCGGCTGAAGATGCGGACGAAAGAGGGGGAAGAGACCTACGAGGCGGGGCAGGCCTTCTACTGGCCGCCCGGGCACGTTCCCGAAGCGCTCGAGGACTGCGAGTACATGGACTTCTCGCCGACGAAGGAGTTCAACGAGGTGATCGAGCACATCAAGTCGCAGGCGGGGTGACTCACGGGGTGACTCTTGTCCGCACGCACGGCTTCCAGCGGACAGACCCCCGGCCTGGTCAGGGGCGGGGGTCTGTTGGCTGCAGGGGTGGTTCAGGAGTTGGGGCGCTTGCCGTGGTTGGCCTTCTTCTTCTTGCGGGCGCGCTTCTTGTTTCCTCGCTTGGCCATGGTCTGAGCCTCCCTCATTCCGGACATTCAGTGCCTTCGTCAGTCTAGGTTCGGTCCGTCGCGTCCGCATCAGAAGCGGCTGTCACGCCGTCGGTTCAGTAAGGGACTTGGGGTGTGGGTCGGGGTTTTGCGGGCTTGAGGGCGGGGAACCTCGGCTCGGGGGTGGTGGGGATGGCAGGGGCAGTGGAGTGGCTGGGGATGGCCGGGGCGGCCGGGGTGCTCGTCGTCGGCGCGGTCGTGTTCGTGAGGATGGCCACTGAGAGGTTCGACCGGCGCAGGGAGGCGGAACGGGCGCGGCTGCTGTCCGGGATCGGCGCCGAAGCGGACGTCCCGCGCCAGCGGCAGGCGGCGACCCCGGGACTCGTGGACGCCGGGGCCAACCAGCCGGGGGTGGCGGAACTGGGAGACCGGCGGGACGACTTCACCCCGATCCTCGTCGAGTACTACGCCTACGGACTGACGCAGGCGCGCAGCAGCTTCGCGACGAGCCAGCTTTTCGCGGGGGTCGGCGCCGCGATCCTGCTCTTCGGGGTCGGGCTGGCGGTGTGGAAGGCGGAGAGCACCGGGGACGCGTACATCGGCGTCGTGACCGGCTCCGTCGGCATCGTCGTCACCCTCGTCGGGCAGCTCTTCCACCGGCGGGCCGACATCGCCCTGCGGCACATGGCCGCCCAGACCGCCTCCCTGCGGGAGGACCGGCGGGCCGCCGAGAGCACGCAGCAGGCGATCGGGCTGCTGGAGGAGGTCGCCGACCCGGTGCTGCGGGCGCGGCTGCAGGCGGGCCTGATCATGAAATTGTCCGGGGCCGAGCTGCCCCAGTAGCGCCATAGTGGAGATATGTGCCGTTCCATTAAGACCCTGCGCCCGCCCGCCATCCCCGAGAAGGCCACCGAGGAGGACATCCGCGCGGCCGCCCTCCAGTACGTACGGAAGGTGTCGGGCTTCCGTGTCCCGGCCGAGCACAACCGGGAGGTGTTCGACGCCGCGGTGGACGCCGTGGCCGAGGCGACCCGGCTGCTGCTCGACGGGGTGCAGGTACGGGGAGCCGGGTCGCATCGGACGCGGACAGCGGCCTCCGCCGTGTGACGGCGGGGCCGTCTGTGCCCGGTCAGCCGGCCGATGCCGAGCGGCGGCGCAGCAGCCAGATGCCGGTGCCGAGCGCGCCCACGGCGAGCGCCCCGCCGATGGCGATCTGGGCGGGGCTCATCGTGCCGGCACTGCCGCCCAGGCCGCCGCGCGCGGCGCCGGGGGA
Source organism: Streptomyces sp. NPDC003042 (assembly GCF_053591315.1). NCBI lineage: Bacteria > Bacillati > Actinomycetota > Actinomycetes > Kitasatosporales > Streptomycetaceae > Streptomyces > Streptomyces sp. NPDC003042. Next base: position 5,736 of record NZ_JBSFTP010000017.1, on the reverse strand, counting down.
GACCTGGAGGGCGACGGTGACGCGTTGGCCGCCGGGGCCGCCGCACTCGAAGGTGACGGGGTGCGAGCCGGCGCCGGCGTTGCGGTGGACGGTGGCGGCGCCGAAGAGGTTGGTCGCCTCCAGATTGCCCGGGGTCAGCCAGACGTCGCCGAAGGCGCGGGAGGAGGCCCTGCCGGTCTTGGTGCCGCAGCCCGTGATGTTGAGGCTGACCCGGCTGCCGGGGGCGACGGTAGTGGGGGACACGGTGGCGACGGGGGCGGCGGAGGCGAGCGTGACGGGGGAGACGGCCGCGACGATGAGTGTCGCGGCCGCGACCCCGGTGAGGCGGTGCCGGTTTCGTGTGGGGGACATGGAGAGAACTCCTCGGGCTCCTCGAAACGGCGCGGCCGGTTGCACGCCGTGCTTGGACGCTAGAAGCCCGGGCGGGGCGCGGCGATCGCTGCCGGGTGAACGGGTGACGGGATGCCCCGCCCGGCCTAGTCCTCTGCGGAGCTCGCGGCGGTCGGGCGGTCCCTTGGGGCCACGGGGCCGGCCGTACGAATGCCCGCCCGCGCGCGGCCTCTGACCGGGGGTGGCCCCGATCGGGGTGCGGCGTGTCGTTCTTCCGAGCGCGGGGCGCGTCCCAGAGGCCGGAGGCGTGGCGAACGGCGGCGTGACGGTGGGCCGTGGGGCGGGAGCGGGCCGGCCTGACGGTGGCCCGGGGCAGTGCGGGCGGGATCGGGCCGTCCCGCCTGCCGGCGCCGAACGGCGGCATCCCGTCGAGGGGAAGGGGATCGCGCTTCTTCCGGCAGGCGTTGGCGGAGGTCCTGGGCGGGCTCCAGGGACCGCCCGGGGCAGTGGGGACGCGGACGGGGGGCGGGCCGTCCCACCGGGGGGTGCCGGAGAGGCTGTCTGGCGGTGCTGGACGCTGTGGTGGGGCCAGGGGACTGCTCGGACGGGGCCTTCGGCGGCGCTGGTGGAGACCGGGGGCGGGTATGGGCCGACCGGGTGGAGGCCGTTATGTGGCGGGGGTCGGGGTGGGGAGGGGGCGGCGGATGAGGAAGGCTGCCAGGGAGCCCGCCGCGAAGAGGGCGATCAGCGAGACCGCCGTGCCGAGCCAGGTCGTGCCCAGCCACTGGGTGCCGAAGTAGCCCAGGGCCACGCTGTAGCCGGCCCAGGTCATGCCCGCCAGCACCGACCAGGGCAGGAACTCCTTGATCTTGCGCTGCGTCTTGCCCGCGCCCAGGGAGACCACCGAGCGGCCGGCCGGGGCGAAGCGGGCGATGACCACCAGGGCGCCGCCGCCGCGGGCCAGGGCCGTGCCCAGGCGTTCGTGGGCCCGAGTCAGGCGGCGCGAGCGGGCGATGGCGCGGTCCAGCCGGGCTCCGCCCCGCCGGGCCAGCCGGTACGCGGCCATGTCACCCAGCACCGAGGCCGTCGTGGCGATGACCAGCAGCGCCATGATGTCCGGCACCTGCGCGGGCACCGGCGCGCCGGCGGCGGCCGCCGCGGCCGCCGCGGCGGTGATGACCAGGACCCCGCTCGGCAGGACAGGCAGGAACACGTCGAGGACGACGGACACCGCCACCACGACGTAGATCCAGGGGCTCGTGGTCAGCGACCCCAGAGTCTCAAGCAAGCGGGACTCCCCAGTCCGAAGCGCCGCAACGTCGCGGGGAGCGGCAGGGGCGGCTGACAGCCATACAGCGTACGCCCGGCACAGCTGCCTTGAAGCCCCGGGGCCACCCGAATCGCCCCAGGACCCCGCGGCGCTCGCGCCCGGAGCTACTCCGCTCCGGTGAGGTCCCGGTCCAGCACCGTCACCAGTCGCGCCCCCGACCGGTGTTTGTGGGCCTGCTCCAGCCGCAGCCGGGCCGTCCGGCCCGCCAGAGCCAGCGTCATCAGCTGGTTGCCGAACCACGGTCCACCCGTACGCCGCCAGCTCAACGGGGGTCGGCCCGTGCGGCCGTGCCGTGAGAAGCCGCGCCCCAGCCACCGGCCCAGCCGCGACCAGCCCAGCCGGAAACCGAGCTTGACCGCCGTGTGGATGGAGTTGTGCACGGGCGAGCAGGTCAGCTGGAACACCCGGGCCGTGCTGGGTATTCGGGGCTCGGCCACATACGCGTGATGCACATCCCCCGACAGGACGCACACGGTCGCCGGCGCCCTCGGTCCCGTCCCCACCTCCTCGATGAGGTCACTGAGCGCTACGAACGAACCCGGGAAAGCCGCCCAGTGCTCCAGATCGCTGCGCCGCCGCAGGTTCTCCCCGATCCGCGCCCACCGGGGCCCCCGCTCTCCTCGGCACAGCGCGGCATTCCACACCTCCGCGTCATGGATGAGATGCGGCATGAGCCACGGCAGCGAGGAGCCGATCAGCAGATGGTCGTAACCGCCGTGCCCCGCCAGCGCGTTCTCCCGGAGCCAGAGCTGTTCCGCCGGATCGAGCATGGCCCGCTCGTCCTCGGCGAGAACCCGCGCCGACCGGGTGTCCACCATCAGCAGCCGTGACCGGCCGAAGTCCCGCCGGTAGCTCCAGCGCACCGAAGCCGGATCGGCATCCGCCTCGGCCGCGAAGGCGCGCAGCGCGTCCGTACCGTCCGGGGTGTCCCGCACCGCCGCGTACAGCTCGTCCGCCGCCAGCTCGGCGGGCGAGAGATTGCCCAAGTGCTGGTACACCCAGTACGACATCAGTCCGCTGAGCACCCGCTCGGGCCACCACGGCGTCGCCCGCATTTCCGCCAGCCACGCGGCGCTGGTGTTCCAGTCGTCGATGACATCGTGGTCGTCGAACATGTGCAGGCTCGGTACGGTCGACAGCAGCCAGCGGATCTCGGGGTCGAGCCAGGACTCGTAGTAGAGCCGGGTGTACTCCTCGTAGTCCGCGACCTGCGCGCCCGGCGCCTCCCGCAGATCCCGGCGGGCCGCGAGCCACTGCCGGGTCTCCCGCGACAGCTGGTCGGCGTACACCTGGTCCCCGAGCAGCAGCAGGACGTCGGGCCGGATCGCCTCGGGGTCTTCGGCCAGCCGCGCCGCGAGGGTGTCGAGGGCGTCGGCGCCGTGCGGCCCGTGCCGGCCGGCGGGCGGCGCGGCCTGCCGGCAGGACCCGAACGTGATCCGCACCTCGGGAGCGGGCCGCCCGGGGCCGCCCCCCACCGCCGGGGTGCTGATGGTGCTCGGTGGGAAGCCGCCGTCGGCCGCCGGCCATACGAGGACGCCGTCGAGCAGTACCTCGTAGGCCGTGGTCGTGCCCGGGGTCAGGCCGGTGACCGGAACCAGCGCGTAGTGGTGACCGGCTATCTGGAAGGTGCGGACGCTCCCGCCGGACCCGTCGGCGCACCGCACCTCGACCGTGCACGGGCGGGTCGCCTCGACCCATATCGTGGCGGAGCCACCCGTGTCCCAGTCGACATAGCGCAGCAGCGGCCCCAGTCGCAGTCCGGCCATCCAACTCCCCCTCCTCCATCTTCTCTTGGATCACGGTACGTGGTGGAGGGGGAGCCCCGCCTCCCCCTGGCGGGGGAGAAAAGGGCGGGTCAGCAGGCGTTCAGGACGTTCACCAGGGCCGTCTTCTCGGCGGAGTCCATGCTCAGGCCCCAGTACTGCTTCACGTGGACCCACATGCGGGCGTACGTGCAGCGGTAGGCGGTCCGCGGCGGCTGCCATTCGGCGGGGTCGAGGTCGCTCTTGGCCTGGTTGACGTTGTCGGTGACCGCGATGAGCTGGGGGCGGGTGAGGTCGTTGGCGAACTGCTGGCGCTTGCTGGTGGTCCACGAGGAGGCGCCCGAGCGCCAGGCCTCGGCGAGGGCGACGACGTGGTCGATGTCGAGGTCGGAGGCGAGGGTCCAGGTGGCGCCGTCGTACTCGGAATACCAGCTTCCGCTCACTGCGGCGCAGGAGGAGTCCTGTACGACGTTCACTCCGTCCCGCTTGAGGACGGTCTCGCGGGTGTTGCAGGTGCCGGAGACGGTGCTCCAGTGCGGAAACAGGTCGCGGCTGTAGCCGGTGCTGGAGCCTTCGGCCCTCGGCGTCACCGTGGCCAGGTAGGACCGGGCCGACGCGGCGCTGATGGGGGTGGGCGGGGCGGCCTGGGCGGCCGGGGCGTTCACGAGCGAGGTGAGGGAGGCGAGCGCGACTGCTGACGCGAGCACGCCAAGTCGACGCGCGTAGACGGTGGGTATGGATGCCATGGGGGGCTCCCTGGGTGCGGGGGTGTGGCCGTGCCGCCCCGGTGGGGGCGTGGCCATGGTGTCGGCGCCAGGTTTCGCGGGGATGGGCGCCAGGTGACAGCGTGGCGACATGGGCACGTCACATCAAGACGTGCAACCACCTCTGCGCAAATGGAGGTTGGTATTCCGCAGGCGCGGGAAAGGGAGCGGAGGGCTGCGGTCGGCGGCGAAGCGGGCGATGCCCGGACCAACGGCCCCTTCGGGACACCCGCGGGCGTCGCGTATTCTGGGCGGAGCAGAAGGGGAGTAGCTCTTCGCCGGACCGTCGACATACTGCTGGGTCACACCAGCCGGCGCCCGGAGGCAGGTCGCGAGAGCGGTCGGCCAGCGAGACCTTCGGCCGCAGTGTCCTGTCCGCGTGACGCGCGCAAGCGCATCACGCGTTTACGCAACCCAGGGCGCCGCCGAGCCGAAGCGACCCCTGACACACCCCAGGTCTCTCGGTACCGATGGCGTCCTGCCCGACCGATAGAGGTTCCGCCCCGTGTTCAGCTTCAGCGTCATGGCCATCGCCTTCGGCGTCGTCTTCCTCGCAGAACTCCCCGACAAGACGGCCCTCGCCGGCCTGATGCTCGGTACCCGCTACCGAGCCTCGTACGTCTTCGTGGGCGTCGCCGCCGCCTTCGCCGTGCACGTGGCCCTCGCCATCGCCGCGGGCAGCGTGCTCACGCTGCTTCCCCACCGGCTCGTCCAATTCGTCGTCGGAGTGCTGTTCCTCGCGGGCGCGGCCATGCTGCTCCTGAAGAAGAACGACGAGGACGAGGAGGTCAAGCCGCCGGCCGACCAGTCCTTCTGGAAGGTCTCCGGGGCGGGCTTCATGCTGATCCTGGTGGCCGAGTTCGGAGATCTGACGCAGATCATGACCGCCAATCTCGCGGCGCGGTACGACAACCCGGTCTCCGTCGGCCTCGGCGCCGTGCTCGCCCTGTGGGCGGTCGCGGGCATCGGCATCCTGGGCGGGCGCACGCTCATGAAGTACGTACCGCTGGCGCTGATCACCAAGATCGCGGCCGCCGTCATGGGGGCGCTGGCCGTGTTCTCGCTCTACGAGGCCATCGCGGGCTGAGCGGACGGGGGCCGGGGCCCGGCCCTGGCCGGTCGGTCCTGGCGGTCGGGCCCCGGGTCCGGGCCGCTCACGAAGCCGACCGGCGCGCGGCCGGCCCACTACGCGTCGTCCCCGACGCGGACGCGCCTTCCTGCGGCCCCGCCGGCACGCCGGACAGCGGTGCGACCACGTCGAGCACCGCGTCCCCGTGCGTGGCGGCCTCCGCGCGCGGGGACGCGGAGGCGCCGACCCGGGACGCGAGATCCGACGCCCTCGCCGCATCGCGCGCTCCGCACACGATGTCGTGCCCCGCCTCCGCCGAGCCCGCCCCCAGCGCCTCGGCCATGGCGACCCGCCACTCAGGCGGGACTTTTACGACACCGGCCCGGGTCGTGTCGTCAAAGTCCCTCCTGGCCGGTGGGGCCTGGCACGCACGCTCATCCCCCAGCCTCCGGCCGGGGGGACCCCCAGGTTGTCGTCGGT